>JAFPAK010000036.1 GCA_017390825.1 Clostridia bacterium | reverse complement strand
TATGCAACAGCGGAGCAAGCTGCCAGAGAGTGCAATTTGTCATATAGTTATTTTTCAAGAACCTTCAAAAGCGTAATGAATCAGAGCTTCACTAAATATCTTAATGATTATCGAATAACCAAGGCAGAGCAGCTTATTCTTTCGACAGATAAGAGCATTTCGGAAATTGCAGAGGAGGTCGGCTTTTCAACCCCCAGCTATTTTATACAGCAATTCCGCGCAAAAAAGGGCATATCGCCTAAACAATTCCGCTTGAATGCGCTCGTCTCTGCAAAACAAGAGGGAAAATAGCAAACAATTTGTAAAAATTAATATTTGGTGTTTGATTTTAATACAGTATAATGTTATAATTAATTGAATAGAAAAATATAAGGATCATTAACAATATGGACAACAATTTACACAGCGATATAATCTGCGGTAAAAACGCAGTTACCGAAGCCTTGCGTTCGGGCCGTGAAATAGAATATCTTATGTGTGCCAAAGGTGCAAAAGGCGCAGTAGTTCCTATAATTGCAGAGTGTAAAAAGCGCGGTATTCCCGTTAAGGAAATGCCGAAAGAAAAGCTCGATTTCAAACTCGGCGGTCAAAACCATCAGGGTATGGCAGTAGTCGTGTCATCAGGTGAATACTGTGAATTATCAGAGCTTATAGAAAAAGCGAAGCAAAACTCACCTGCTCTTATTATGATACTTGATTGTATTGAAGATCCGCACAATCTCGGCGCAATAATCCGTACTGCCGAGACCGCAGGCGCAACTGGCATCATCATCCCGAAACGCCGCAGCGCAGGACTTAACACAACAGTGTATAAGGTTGCATCAGGCGCACTTGAATATGTACCGGTATCAAGAGTAGGCAATCTTGCCGCCGCTATTGATGAGCTTAAAGCCAACGGTATCTGGGTCTACGGTGCAGATATGCACGGTGAGGATATTTATAGCACTGACCTTACCGGCAATGTTGCGGTAGTCGTTGGTTCTGAAGGATCAGGCATTTCAAGACTTATTAAAGAAAAATGCGATTTTCTTGTTAAGATACCGATGTTCGGCAAGATCAACTCGTTGAACGCATCTGTTGCAGCAGGAATTATGATGTATGAAGCTGTAAGACAGCGCCAAAACTGACAGAAAGGACTGAAACACTATGCAGGATAAATTCAACACAAATTTCGATATTTCGGTTGACGACCTTCTTGAACAGATCCGCAAGGAAATGGAAGAGAAGAATCAAAAGGCTGAAGCAAAGCCTCAAACAGAAGAGATACATAGCAGTCCTATGGCTGAGGAAATAAAAGATCAGCCGCTGATCAAAAACGATCCGGAAAAAGTGCCGGAAACTTCCGAAAAACAAGATCAACAACCCGAGGAGAAGCCGAAGGACGGTAATGATATACTTGCGGAATTTTTGCGTCCGAAGGGCAGAGAGTATTCATTTAGTGTTGCAAAAAAAGCAAAGAAAGAGATCGACGGCCTTTTCGGTACCGCATCAGATGAGGCTGATACACCTGCGTCGAACGGTGGATCGTCAACGATGCTGAGTGCAGAAGAAATAAACAATCTTTCAAATTTCAAAAATTCGTCTCATCAGATATCCGAAAAGGATAAGCTGAATATACAGCGTAATATAACAAAGCTTGCGGCAACAGATGAAGTAGGAATTAAGCCATCCGGGTTTAAAATAGTAAATCACGCTGCAAAAGAGGATGAAAAAAAGAGCGTGCCGATAGAGGAAGTTAAAGCTGAAACTGCCGCAGAACGTACTATAGTTTTCGATCCTGTTGAAACAGCACCGATAAAAGAAGAAATCGCTTCCGGTGATACTATCGTTATGCCGGTTGTTGAAATAAACGATGATTTTATCGTCGAAAGCAACAATGAGGACAACAATGAGGATATTATCGATGAGATCGCAGCAAATGTTGCCGCAGCAGTTAAGGAAAGCGGTAAGGATATAAAGCGGCGCGAGATACCCATCGTGACCGATAATACCGAGCCTGTATTTGAGGACGATGCACCTTCTGACAATTCACAGGATGAAAAATTTATTGAAGATTACAGAACCATTGATGATGCAGAGCCGGTAAGATATGATCTTGAAGCAAGACTTCGTCGCCTTTCCGGTAGGGCAACGGTGTCGACCGTATGCTTTATAGCACTTGCGCTTCTAACACTGCTGCCGAGCCTCGGTATCAGCCTTCCGTCATTTATCTCACCGAGCGAAAACACAATTCTTTATCTTATCCTTTGCACCGCTGTTTTTGCTATCGGTATAATCAGTAATTTCGGTGTGATTTTGCACGGCATCGCATCACTTTTCAAATTGAGTCCCGATGCTGACACAGCAGTTACCGTTTCAGCAATAATTACCGCAGTACAGCTTGGTATGTCATTTATGTCACCGGAAAGAATAGCATCAGGTGATATCTGTATTTTCGCCGCGCTCACTCTCTTTGCATTGACTCTCAACTGCATAGGCAAGCGCTCAATGCAAAAGCGTATTATGAACAACTTTAAGCTTGTTGCTACCAACAGCGTAAAACAAAGTTGCTTTGTTGCAGATGATGCTTCAGCGCTTAAAATGAGCGAGGGTAGCACGATAGGTCAACCCTATACTGTTTGTTCAAAGAGTGTTATCAATCTTAAAGACTATCTTTATAACTCTTATTGTGAAGATCCCTCCGACTCAATGTGCCGTACGCTGACACCTATCGGAATTATTGCCGCAATAGTTGCAGGCGTTGCTATGTATTATCTTGAGTCTGATGCACTGCTTGCCATATCTGTGGCTACAGCAGTTTCCGCATTAAGCGTGCCGATATGCTCGCTGCTTTCAGTAAATATGCCGCTTGGCTCTGCAGCAAAAGCAGTGCGCGAGGAAGGCGGTATATTGTCCGGCTATAATGCTGTTGACGAATTTGCAGATACAGAATGTGTTGCGTTTGACGCAGAGGAACTGTTCCAACCGGGTTCTGTTGAACTTGTTAATTTAAAAGCAGTCGGCGAAAATGCAGTCGACAATGTAATTCTTGATGCCGCAGCGCTCACTATTGCAGCCGGCGGGCCGCTTTGTGATGTATTCGACAAGATAATAGAAGGCAGAAAAAAGATCCTGCCCAAGGTAGAAGAACTTTACTATGATGATACGCTCGGTATTACCGCAAAGGTCGGAGGAATTGAGAAAAAGCTCGGCACCCGTGAATATATCGGTAATCTTTCAGGAATGCCGGATATTGAGCTTGAACGCAAAGCGCAGCGCAAGGGGTGCCACACCGTATATCTTTCAAGTGGCGATGAGCTTATCGGCATCTTTGTTATCCGCTATCATGCTGATGATATAACTTCAGAGTATCTTGATATGCTGATAAGAAAAGGTGTAATGCTTCTTATCAAAACCAATGACCCCAACATCACTCCCGAACTTATGGAACAGACATTTAATATACCTAAGGAATATGTTAAAATAATGAGCTCATATGCAGCATGTGCATTTGACAATGTAACAAAAGCAACAAAATCGGGCAGTGCCGTATTTGCACATGACAATTCAGTGTCTGCTCTCGCCCTCGGTATAGTTGCAGTTAAAAAACTGCGTAAGCAAGCGATAACGGCAGTTGTTTTACAAGTGATCTCTGTTGTCCTCGGCTTCGGCGCAACTCTGTTCCTGGCACTTACCGGAGATCTAAACTATATTGTACCGCATATTATGCTTGCTTATCAGCTCGTCAGCACTATCATTGTGCTTGGTATTCCCGCACTTGGCGGTGTAAGGAGAAGAAAACTGTAAAATGAGCAAAAACAGCTTTAAAAATCCTGTATCCACTACTGTAACAAGAAACCTGCTTATAGCAGTATGGATAATCATTGCAGCTATAATTATAGCAGGTATTGTGTTTGTAGTCGGTACAGCGCAGAAATATTCGGATACTGAGGCAGTCCCGATGACCGGTATATCACAGCAGAAGGCTGACGCAACGGTGCTTTTCGTATTCACTGATGATACTTATGAAGATCAACCTCCGCATTTTGTGCTTGCACGCTTCAACACCGAAACCGGAAATAACACGGTTGTATCCGTACCTGCTTCCTTTATTTCAGAGGCTTATAATCACTCAGGCTCCTTGTCAAAGCAATATGAGTACGGAGGCGCAGTGCAGGTAAAGGCAGCAGTTGAACAGCTCTTTTCTGTCACAATAGATAAATATATCGAATGCCCGTTTACCTCACTTGAAACGGCGATAGATAAGCTTGGCGGTGTTGAATTTGAAATACCGGAAAATATGATGTATAAAAACAACTCCGGTGTTATCGTTACAAACCTTATCAAGGGCAAACAAACGCTCAACGGTAAGCAGTTTTTACAGTATATCCGCTACGGCAATTTCGGAGATGCTTATAAAACCGCAGAAAAGCGTGCAGAGCTTGCTGTTGCGCTTATTAATTCGGTAAACGGCGATGAGGCGTACGATGAAATAGTAGGTATGTTCAATAGTGTAATTGATAACTGCACCTCCGATATAACGGTAATAGATATATCGCAGTTTGCAGAGGATTATGCTTTGGGCGGATCAACAGTTACCGCAATCACGCTTTCGGGAACGGAAACTGCGCCTGATGCTGCGTCGATAGAATCAGTTTCAAACAATTTTTGAGTACAGTTAAAAAGAGGCTGGTTTTATAAACAGTCTCTTTTTGAATTTTTATTGCCGACGCCGCACAAAATAAGCGTAGCGGTACACACAAATTTACATTTATGTTAAAAAACAGTTCACCAATTATAGTATATTTACAGATATAATTTCGGTATAGAGTAAGTAATTCTGTATTAAAATTACATATAAAAGGACGGTATATGCTATGAGCACAACACGAGTTATGGTAGTTGATGATGATAACAACATCTGCGAATTTTTGCGCTTGTATCTTGAAAAGGAACAACTTGAAGTGGAGATATGCCACGATGGACAGGAAGCGCTTGATAAGTTCCAGAAATTTGATCCCTCAATAATTCTTCTTGATGTTATGATGCCGAAGCTTGACGGATGGCAGGTCTGCCGTGAGATACGCAAGGTCAGCCAGACACCTATTATTATGATAACCGCCAAGGGAGAAACCTTTGACAAGGTTCTCGGACTTGAGCTCGGCGCAGACGATTATGTTGTAAAGCCGTTCGATGCAAAAGAGATAGTTGCCCGTGTTAAAGCAGTACTACGCAGAACCGGCGCTGCTGATGGCGACGGTATCAAAAAGGTCGAATTCGATAAGCTATCTATCAATCTAACCAATTATGAAATGATAGTTGACGGCAAAAAGATCGACACTCCCCCGAAAGAGCTTGAGCTGATATATTTTCTTGCAAGTAATCCAAACAAGGTCTACACCCGTGATGCACTGCTTGATGAGGTATGGGGCTTCGATTATTACGGCGCAAGCAGAACAGTTGATGTTCATGTAAAGCGACTGCGTGAAAAGCTCGAAGGCGTTTCGGATAAATGGAGCCTTGAGACAGTATGGAGCGTTGGATATAAATTCCAGACAAAGTAAACGATATGCGTAAAAGTATATTTTTAAGATACTTCACTGCAACGGCGGCAATATTGCTTGCAAGCTTTGTTGTATTCGGTACAGCACTGTTTTTTATAGTAAGCAACACATGGCAGCAAAGTGAGGATAAGCTTCTGACCAAGAATGTCAAAACCATCTCCTCTCTTGCCGGTGCTTTGCTTGAGCAGGGAAACGGAGGCTTCGATCAACAGATCGGCTCAACTGTTGCTGCGGTATCACAGATCATAGATGCCGATATTTATATAGTTGATGTAAACGGCAATACCATTGTCTGCTCCCATCAGCAGTATGACTGTAATCACAAAGCAATTTCTGTGCCTGAAAGCATTATGAACAAGACTGCATCAGGTAAGTTTACAGAACGCGGCACAATGGGAGATATCTACACCGATACCTGCTATACTGTTGGTGAACCGGTATATTGTAACGGTTACCGTGTCGGTGCTACATTTGCATCTGTATCTATGTCTCAGTATGCCAAAAGCCCGTACGATATTATAAAAGCGCTGTTTTGGTATGAAATATGTATCCTGCTTATCGCATTTATCGTAATATACATTATAACCGGACGAATGACCCGTCCGCTGCGTCAGATGGCGCAAGCAGCAAAAAAGATGGAGCAGGGCAATTTTATTGTAAATATACCTGTTACCCAGCGTGACGAGGTCGGACTTTTGTGTGATGCCTTTAATAAAATGTCAGCATCGCTTGGATCGCTTGAGGAAATGCGCCGTGGCTTTATTTCCAGCGTATCGCATGAGTTGAAAACTCCCATGCAAACTATATCCGGCTTTATTGACGGTATATTAGACGGCACGATACCGCCGCAGGATCAACACAAATATATGCAAATAGTATCTGCTGAAACAAAGCGGCTCTCACGGCTAGTCAATTCCATGTTGCAGCTCTCCAGACTTGAAAATAACGCAGTTAAGCTGAATGAAACAGAATTTAATATCACCGATATGCTGATGAATATATTGTTCTCATTCGAGGCAAGGATCAATGAAAAACAGCTTGATATAAGAGGGCTTTCCGATGCAGTTCCCGTAACTGTCAATGCTGATAAGGATCTTATCCATCAGGTGCTTTACAATCTCATTGAAAATGCTATAAAGTTCACACCTGAAAACGGATATATTTATATTTGTGTGGATATGGGCAAGCATAATACCGTGGTTGTGCATATCCGTAATTCGGGCGAAGGACTGACCCGGCAGGAAATGAGTAAGGTTTTTGAGCGTTTTTACAAGACCGATCGTTCACGCAGTACCGACAAGACAGGTATGGGCTTTGGATTATTTATTGTAAAGAAGATAGTCGCCTTGCACAACGGTAATATCGTTGTAGGTAGCATCAAAGGTGAATATACAAGCTTCGAGGTAACGCTGCCTAACGCCCGTGCAATGGAGATAAATGTAACGGCTGAAATTGCCGATGATGAATATAAAAAGGATGAAAGGAAACAAAAAGACAATGGCTGATGATATTTTCAATACACCTGAGGAAAATACAACTCCCAACGAGACTCAGACGGAAACTACTGCAACGGACGAAATTCCGACAGTAGAGGCAGAGCATTTAAATACAGAAAAGACAACTGCCGAAGCACCAAATATCAACAATACATCCGAAACAGTACCGCCGCAGCAACAGCCCGTGTACTATTCGCCCTATATCTATCAGGCGCAGCCGCAACAACAAAACGCTAATATTCCACCGCAACAGCCGACATATTATTCCACGAATTATAATTCTGCAAACGGATATGTCCCTCCTGTACAGCAAGCAAGCGGAACTACGCAGACTTTTGATGTTAACAAGACAAATAAGCGCAGCAAAAGAGGACTTATTATATTCCTTGCTATCCTTTTGAGCGTTACCGTGCTGGCAGGCGGAATATTTGTAGGCTACACGATAAAAGGAAATGTTGGAAGCCTTATTGATAATGACGATGAAAATGATATATCTCTCGGTGGAACCGTTGAGATTCAGCAAGGCACAGTACCCGAAAAAGACGGAATTGAAGCCGATGAAAACGGTGTATATTCCGCTGATGAAGTATCACAGCTTGTATCTCCTTCGGTAGTAAATATCATGGTTTACAACGACACATACCAAAACAGCGCATTGGCTTCCGGTGTTGTTCTTGATAAAACAGGATATATACTTTCAAATGACCACATTTACAGCGAAATACCGAGTGCAAAATTCGTCATTACTATGAGTGACGGTGAAAGCTATGATGCGATATACATTGCAGGTGATTCACGCAGTGACCTGTGCGTTCTTAAAATGACTGAACTTCCGGAAGACGAACTTACTCCCGCTGTGTTTGCTGATTCAAGCAAAGTAACGGTAGGCGAAGCGGTGATCGCTATCGGCAATCCGTATGGTCTTTCCGGAACAGTTACAAAAGGGATCATATCTGCCGCAACCCGCCGTATAAGCTTTACTTCAACCGACTCTACCGGTGCGAGCGTCAGACACTCAATGCGCGTTATTCAGACAGATACCGCACTTAATTCCGGTAACTCCGGTGGTGCACTCGTTAATATGTATGGTCAGGTCGTCGGCATTAGCTCATCTAAAATAGTACTTGAGGGTTATGAGGGACTTTGTTTTGCCATTCCGTCGAGTGATGCGATCAAGTATGCTAAAAGTCTTATTGAAAATAACCGTGTAACAAACCGGGGCAAACTCGGTATTTCATATTATGAGATAACCGGCGCAGTTGCCAAGGCAAGCGGTACACCTTACGGCTTGCAGATACAGGAAATCAGCATCAATTCCGGTCTTTACGGTAAAGGTCTTTCCGATGGTGATATCATTGTTGAGATAGATGATAAACCCATTGTTACCGAGGATGTTGCGCTTGATGTTATTGACGATAAATATGCAGGTGATGCGGTGAAACTCAAAGTCTATATCGCATCAAACGGCAGTTACAAAACAATTACCGCTGAGCTTATTGAGGACACCTCGGCATCCAGCTACTCTACCCAACAACAACAGCAGCAAACAACCACCTATTCATTCTTTGAATATCAGCCGTAATTATTTACAGAAGTTTTAAGCAGACCTGATAAATCAGGTCTGCCTTCTTGTTTTAAAAATTTTAATGAATATACTGTATCAAATGACCTTGTGCTTGTAAAAACTACAAATATGGGCAGCATGTTCCGACTTACCTACAATGTCACATTGCGTGACATAAAAAAAGAAATGATAGATAAGCTATGTTGCAGAAACGGCGATCTTGAAATAACCGTTTCAAATCAGGATACTGCTACATCTGAACTTTAGGAGAAGACATCTTATGAAAAAATTCTTGCCCCTTGCATTAAGTATATGTATGATTTTGTGCGGTTGCGGCAGCAAAACTGCTGAAAGTAATGATGATAATAACACCACATCAACAGCATCAACAGGTTCCTCATCAGAGAATGCCAAAACCGCCTCGGAGATGTTTACCGACAGAGATTATGAGTTAGGCTATGATGAAGAGAACAGCATACTCATTCAATTAAACGGCAGTTCTGCTACCGCAAGTGATGACAGCGTAAAAATATCCGGCTCAACTGTAACTATCACGGAAGATATGACGCATATCATATCCGGTACACTCTCTGACGGTATGATAATAGTTGATGCCGACAGTACTGCAAAGCTACAGCTAGTGCTTAACGGTGTAAACATCACAAGCTCTGCCTCCGCCGCTCTTTATATAATCGAAGCGGATAAGGTTTTCGTAACACTCGCAGATGGCAGCGAAAACACACTTGCAAACGGCGGAAGCTTTACCGCTATTGATGACAACAATATTGATGCTGCACTGTTTTCAAGACAAGACATAACATTTAACGGTAAAGGTTCGCTTACTGTTACCTCCCCTGCAGGACACGGTATAGTCTCAAAGGATGATCTTGTATTCACAAGCGGAACTTATAGTATAGCCTGCGCATCTCACGGGCTTGACGCCAACGACAGTGTGCGTATTGCCAACGCTGACATAACGATAGACTCAGGCAAAGACGGTATACATGCTGAAAATACAGACGACACCTCGCTTGGCTTTATATATACTGCCGGCGGAAAAGTCACCATTGAAGCGGAAGGCGATGGAATCAGCGCCGCAAGCTATATGATATATGACAGCGGTACATTTGACATCACCGCAGGTGGCGGCAGCGAAAACGGAACAAAATCATCCTCCGAATCATACGGCGGTTTTATGGGCGGAGGCAGACCCGGTGAGCCGGGTGGTCGTTCGTCTCAAACCACTACTGCCAACGATGAAAGCAGTACCAGCATGAAGGGGCTTAAAGCCACCGGTGATCTGACTATAAACGGCGGTAGCTTCACTATAAATTCTGCCGACGATGCAGTTCATTGTAATGCATCAGCAACCGTTAACGGCGGAATTTTTGAAATATCAAGCGGTGATGACGGTTTTCATGCCGATGAAACGTTGAGTATAACCTCGTGTACCATCAATATATCCGAATGCTATGAAGGTCTTGAAGCATTAGATATCAAGATATCGGGCGGTGACATCAAACTCATTGCATCTGACGACGGCATTAATGCGGCAGGAGGTACTGACCAAAGCGGTACAAAGGGTGGCAGAGATGCAATGTTTGGCGGTATGGGCGGCAAAGCATGAGGCGGTATGTCATCCTCCTCAAACGGAAGTATTGAAATTTCCGGCGGAACACTCTATATAAATTCTTCCGGTGACGGCCTTGATGCAAACGGTACACTTGCTATCTCCGACGGATACACTACAGTAGTAGGTCCTACAAATGGTGATACCGCAACACTTGACTACGATACAAGCGGTGTTATAACCGGTGGTACGTTTATCGGTACCGGTGCATATAATATGGCACAAACATTCAGCGATTCAGAGCAAGGCGTTGTTGCGGCAAGTGTCGGCAATCAATCAGCGGGTACTACCGTAACTCTGAAAGACTCGAACGGAAATGAGTTGTTTTCATATGCTCCCGAGCTTTCTTTCCAGGTAATCATATTAAGTTCCCCCGAACTGGTAAGCGGTGAAACCTATACCGTTACAGCGGGCAGTATCTCAGGTGATATTGAAGCAGACTAAAACTTTTATATTCTGAATGAACTAAAAATCGCTTCACTTTGAGTGAGGCGATTTTTCTCTCAAAACAATGCTTTTACTCTATATCCTATTTTAAAACAGCAAAAATCGGCTATCATGAGCAATTAGTTAACTAGATTAATAGTCAATTAATCAATTGATTAATTGACTGAAAAAACAAGATTATTAAAAAACGACTGAAAAGCTCTAATGCTTTTCAGTCGTTTTAGTCAATAGCTGTAAATTAATAATTCTTTGAACGAAGTTCGAAATATGCCTTCGGATGAGCACATACCGGGCATACCTCAGGAGCGGCTTTGCCAACATGAACATGACCGCAGTTGCGGCAGATCCATACCATATCGCCGTCTCTTGAGAACACGATACCTTCCTCAATATTGCCGAGGAGCTTGCGATAACGCTCTTCATGTTCCTTCTCGATAGCTGCAACACCGTCGAACAGAGTTGCAATATGGTCAAAGCCTTCCTCGCGAGCAACCTTTGCGAATTCAGCGTACATCTCTGTCCACTCGTAGTTCTCGCCTTCTGCTGCGTCCTTTAGATTTTCCTCTGTTGACGGAATTCCGCCGTGAAGCAGCTTGAACCACATTTTTGCGTGTTCCTTCTCGTTATTTGCAGTCTCCTCGAACAATGCGGCGATCTGCTCATAACCGTCCTTCTTTGCCTTTGAAGCATAATATGTGTACTTGTTGCGTGCCTGTGATTCGCCTGCAAAAGCAGTCATAAGATTAGCTTCAGTTTTTGTTCCTTTTAAATTCATAAAACAATCTCTCCTTTTTAATAAAATATGACATTAACGCCAGATTATTCATCCAACTTTAAATGTTATTCCAATACTTGCGATCAAGACTGCGGAGCCGCAATGCCTGTGCAAGATGCGTTCTGCGGATACTCTCACTTTCGTCAAGATCCGCAATAGTTCGTGCCACCTTTAAAACACGGTCGTACGCTCTGCCCGACATACCTAGGTTATCAAATGAACGCTTTAAATATGCATCTGCCTCATCATCCAGCGAGCAGAATTTTTTAAGCATCGGTGTAGTTATCTGTGCATTACAGCTGACACCCCAGCCACGGTAACGCTCCTGTTGAATATGACGAGCCTTGTTTACACGCGCTTTTATCTGTGCTGAAGTCTCACCGCTTTTTTTCGATGCTAGCTCCTCGTATTTGACAGGAGGCACCTCAACATGAATATCTATTCTGTCAAGTAAAGGGCCTGAAACCTTGTTGAGATACCGTGTGACTGCATTCTGCGAGCAAACACATTTGCCGGAAGGATGACCGTAATATCCGCAAGGACATGGATTCATAGCAGCAACGAACATAGCGCTGCAAGGATATGTAAGTGTACCTGCTACACGGGCTATACTCACCTTACCGTCCTCAAGTGGCTGACGAAGCGTTTCCATTGCCATTCTTGAAAATTCGGGCAGTTCGTCCAAAAAAAGCACACCGTTGTGAGCAAGCGATATCTCCCCAGGCGCAGGTGTTGTACCTCCGCCCGAAAGTGCCGCTGCCGACACAGTATGATGCGGCGAACGGAAGGGACGTTCCGTTAAAATCGGCACATCACTTGGCAACACGCCTGCGATAGAATGTATAGTTGTACTTTCAATAGCCTCATCAAAAGTCATATCCGGCAGTATTGACGGAATTCTTCTTGCAATCATGCTTTTACCGGATCCCGGCGGACCTATCAGCATGATGTTATGACCGCCTGCCGCTGCAATCTCGATTGCTCTTTTAACATACTCCTGCCCTGCAACATCAGCAAAATCAAGATGCTGTATGCTTTCTCCCTGCGGTACTGCGGCAGGAAGCGAAACTGCCTCAATAGCATCCTCGCCGCACAGATGATTATAAAGCTGGCGTACCGATTTTACGGGAAAGACATTGATACCTTCAACCACTGCAGCCTGCAAAGCAACAGTATGAGGGACATATATATTTTTATAGCCTGCCGCTTTTGCAGCCACCGCCATAGATAAAAGACCTTTAACAGGACGCACTTCGCCGTTTAATGATAACTCACCGACAAACACGCTGTCAGAAATATCGGCGGTGATATAGGAAAGTGCACTCATTATGCCCAGACTGATAGGAAGGTCATATATAGGACCCTCCTTTTTGACATCGGCAGGCGCAAGGTTTACTGTTATCTTGTTGACAGGGAAATTAAATCCCGAATTCTTCAAAGCCGCCCTTACCCTATCACGCGATTCCTTTACAGCCGCATCCGGCAGACCTACTATATCAAACGAAGGAAGCCCGTTTGCAAGATTTGTCTCAACCTCTACCTTATATGCATTGATGCCCCAGACACCCATACTGGTTATTTTAGAGAACATATATTACTCTCCTGAATTAACTATTCTTTCAAACATTTTGTAGTCATTATCGAAAACGTATCCGCTGTCTTTCTCTGACTGAACACGCATTGAAACATAATAATCCGACATACTGAAAACACCTTCAGTAATACCTTTTTCCTTCATTTTTGCCTGCAATATCTTATCAAACATCGTGCCGTTCATCTTCTGCGCTTTACCGTTATACGAATCAAGATAATCATAGTTGCAGAAAAGATCGACCTGCATCGTATTCTTTATATAATCAAAACGATATTCATCGGTTATAAATATATACCCGTTTGCAAGTGAAAGTTCTGCTGTGAGCATAGATATCTTACCCACAGAATCAGTTGTATTAGTGGGAGAAAATGAACAATCTATCACCTTTACCTTGACTTCACCGTCACCATTGAGATCCTCGCCGTACTGTGCAGCAGTCTCAGCAATTGCTGTATCAATATTAAGCACTGTATCCTTTGAAAGAAACAGATACACATTATAATCGTATTTCGGCATTGTAACAACACTATGCACCGCAACTGCTGCGATAGCGATAAGCAATGCGCCCATTATAGTTCTGAACTTATAGTGATACCAATAATTCAGCCACCATTTTTTGAACCTTTCCAAATTGTCACATCCCACTATGCTTATATACTGATTATAACAAATAAAACAGTCTTTCGCAACACATATTATAAAAATCAACAGTTTAGTAAAAAATTTTTTAAAAACCCTTGATTTCGGTGCAGATATGTGATATAATTCTTTACAGTATCATGTGAGACGAAAGAGTGGGGCGACCCGCTCTTTCGTGTTGTTAGAGCTAATTTTCATTTTTCAGAGGAGATTTGTGTATGCAGCTTAATCTTAACAGCACTGCAAAGCGTGTTTTCGACATTGTAAAGCCATTTGCAGACGAGATGCAGCTGGACATCTGGGATGTTCGCTATGTGAAGGAAGGCGCTTCGTGGTTTTTAAAGATTTTTATCGACAAAGACGGCGGCGTGGACATTGATGACTGTGAGAATTTTTCTCGTGCTATTGATGAACCGCTTGACGAGGCAGATCCGATAAGCACCTCATATTATTTGGAGGTCGGCTCACCGGGGCTTGGGAGAGAACTTACCCGTCCGGAGCATTTCGAGATATTATCAGGCGAGGAGGTCACAGTTTGCCTGATTCGCCCCAAAGACGGCGTTAAGGATTTCTGTGGCATACTCAAAGGGCTTGCAGACGGCGTTATCACCATTGATAACGGTGAAGAATTAGAATTTGCAACAGGTGATGTTGCAAAGGTAAAATTAAACGACGATATTGACATCTAAAATATATACTGAAAGGAACGAGTTATCAAAATGAAAAAGAGTGCAAACACTAATAACGAATTTTTTGAGGCATTGAAGTTTATGGAGGCGGAGAAAGGTGTTCCCGCACAGTACATTGCCGAAAAAATCAGTACAGCTATCGTGGTAGCTGCAAAGCGTGACTACAACGGAAGTGATGTAGTTCGTTGTGACATTGATGTTGAAGAAAATAAATTCAGGGTTTATCTTGTAAAAACAGTTGTTGAAGAGGTTATGGACGAAAACGAGGAACTCACTCTTGAACAAGCACAGAAATACAACAAAAAGGCTGTTATCGGTGATGTTGTTGAGATCGACCTTGATACAAAGAAGTTCGGTAGAATAGTTGCTCAGACTGCAAAGCATGTTATCCGTCAGGGTATCCGTGACGCAGAGCAGGGTCTTGTGCTTGCTGAATTCCAGTCAAGACACCATGAAATAGTTACTGCAAAGGTTGTAAATTATGACCGTCAGTCAGGCAACACAACTCTTGAGATAGGCAAAAATGAAGCAGTCCTCCCCCGAAACGAAAAGGTTGCTGACGAGGAGTTCACAGAAGGTCAGCTTATCAAGATATACATCGTTGATGTTAAGGTTTCGGAAAAAGGCCCGAAGATAATGATAAGCCGTACACATCCCGGTCTTGTAAAACGTCTGTTTGAAACAGAGGTTCCCGAAATTTTCGACGGTACTGTTGAGATCAAGGCAGTAAGCCGTGACGCAGGCTCAAGAACAAAGCTTGCTGTATATTCAAAGGATGCAGATGTTGATCCGATCGGTGCTTGCATCGGTGCAAAAGGTGCGCGTGTTGCCTCTATCGTTGAGGAGCTTGGTGGCGAAAAGATCGATATCGTGAAGTATTCAGAAGATATTAAGGAGTTCGTTACAGAGGCTCTCTCTCCTGCAAAGGTACTTTCAGTTGAGATAGTTGACGAAGCTGCAAAATCCTGCCGTGCCACTGTGCCGGATCATCAGCTTTCCCTCGCTATCGGTAATAAGGGTCAGAATGCACGCCTTGCTGCAAAGCTTACCGGCTGGAAGATAGATATTCGTCCCGAGAGCGGCTACTACGGCGAATAATTTTGATTTCGAGGAGAAATTTAATATGCCCGAAAAGAAAATACCTATGCGTCTGTGTCTTGGCTGTAATGAGATGAAGCCTAAGCGTGAGCTTGTAAGGATCGTTAAAAACAAGGAAGGCGAAGTAAACCTTGATACAACAGGCAGAATGCCCGGCAGAGGTGCTTACATCTGCCGCAAAAGCGATTGCCTTGCAGCTGCGATCAAGACAAAGCGTATCAACCGTACATTTTCTACCGTGTTGGACGAAGATATGATATCCCGTCTTGAAAAGGAGATGCAGGATGCAGAGTAAATTTTTATCTTTGCTTGGTATGGCACGCAGAGCAAACCGCATAAGAATGGGATATGACAAGGCTATCGATGCCATCCATTCCGATGCCTGCTTTTCAGTATTCTGTGCAAACGATTTATCCGAAAAAACCAAGCGCGGACTTGTGTTTGCAGCAGAGGATACCGATATAAAAATTATTGATACTAAGTATTCGATGTACGAGATATCGAATGCAGTCGGTTCGAAAACAGGCGTGGTCGCAGTATGCGATAGCGGATTTTCAAAGCGGCTTATCGAGCTTTTAAAGCAAGAACAGTAAATTGCCGTGATAAACGGGTTTATATAGATACTATTATTATCTGTTAAAGGAATGATTTGATGTTAGTTAAATTCAAAGTCAGCGATATAGCAAAAAATTTCTCGATCAGCTCAAAAGAAATGATCGAGGTTTTAAAGAATTTCAGCGACACTCCCTATAAAACTCAGACAGCTCTTAATCAGGATGAATTGAATTTTGTTTTTGATTATCTCACTACCAAGAACAGTGTTAAGAGTTTTGATGAATATTTTGCATCGGGTGAGTCGGCACAGAAAGCACGTCAGGAGAAAAAGGCTGAAGTGAAGGCTGCAAGACTTGCAGAGCAGGAGGCACTCGCAAAAATGCTTAAAGAGGCTGCCGAAGCTGCCAAAAACGGAGGCAAGTCCAAGGCTGAAGCAAAGCCCGAACCTGTGAAAGAAGAAAAGAAGGTCGAAAGCAAACCTGAGCCGAAAAAAGAAGAGAAAAAAGCCGAGGTCAAAGCAGAACAGCCTAAAGAACAGCCTAAAGAACAGCCTAAGGAGCAACCTGTACAGCAAAAGAAGCAGAAGGATAAAAAGCCTGCTCAGAAGCGTCAGGAAAGCCGTGTGCGTGAAAAGAATAAAGATACAAATGTTCAGATCAACACCGTTGAAAGCTACCGTGTTGATACAAGAACCGTTACTTTTGACGAAGATAAATACAACGAAAAATATGATAAGATCTCCCCTGCTGCATCATACGACCATGTTCAGAGAAAGCAGAAGATCCATCAGAAATCACAGCAGTACCGCAAGGGCGCCGGTAAATCCAAAAAGGACAAGGAAGCAGAGCAGCTTCGCCGTATGCAGCTTGAGCGCATAAAGGCAAAGCCGATCGAGATCACTGTCGGCGATGAGATCACCGTTGGCGAGCTTGCTTCAAGAATGAAAAAGACTGCAGCAGAGGTAGTAAAGCAGCTAATGGCACTTGGCATATTTGCCTCCGCAACCGAAACAATAGATTATGATACTGCTGAGATCGTTGCAACCGAAATGGGCGCAAAGGTCACTAAAGAGGTAGTTGTAACTATTGAAGAGCGTATTATGGATATCGCAGAGGATGCCGATGAGGATCTTCTCCCCCGTGATCCAGTAGTTGTTGTAATGGGTCACGTTGACCACGGAAAAACATCTATTCTTGACCGTATCAGAAGCACATCCGTCACTGCAACAGAGGCAGGCGGTATTACACAGCACATCGGTGCATATCAGGTAGATGTAAACGGAAATACTATCACATTCCTTGATACACCCGGTCACGCCGCATTTACATCAATGCGTCAGCGTGGTGCAGATGTTACCGATATTGCTATCCTCGTTGTTGCCGCAGATGACGGTATCATGCCGCAGACTATTGAGGCTATCAGCCACGCAAAAGCTGCAAATGTTCAGATTATCGTTGCTATCAACAAGATGGATAAACCCGGTGCATCTACGGATAAGATAATGCAACAGCTTACCGAGCACGGACTCGTTCCCGAAGAATGGGGTGGCGATGTCATCTGCGTTCCGGTATCAGCTCTCACAGGTATGAATATCGACTCTCTTCTTGAAAATGTACTGCTTGTTGCAGAGATGCAGGAGCTCAAAGCTAACCCCAACCGTAAGGCAAGAGGTGCGGTTATTGAAGCTCGTCTTGACAAAGGCAGAGGACCTGTTGCAACTATCCTTGTACAGAACGGTACACTTCATGTAGGTGACACTATCGTTGCAGGCACAACAGTAGGTCGTGTACGTGTTATGCTGAATGACAAGGGTGAGCGTGTTAAGGAAGCAGGCCCGTCTGTTCCTGTTGAGATCACCGGTCTTGATGATGTTCCGTCCGCAGGTGATACGTTCGATGCAGTTTCAGACGAGCGTCTTGCAAGAGAGCTTGTTGAACAGCGTCGCACCGCAGCAAAAGAAGAAGAATTTGCGAAATATAAGAAGGTTACTCTTGACAACCTCTTTGACCAGCTCCAGCAAGGTGAAATGAAGGAGCTCAACATCATCGTTAAAGCTGATGTTCAGGGCTCTGTCGAAGCAGTTCGTCAATCACTTGAAAAGCTTTCAAACGATGAAGTTATCGTTAAAGTTATCCACGGCGGCGTAGGTGCAATCAATGAAAACGATGTTATGCTTGCTTCTACCTCTAATGCTATTATAGTCGGCTTTAATGTACGTCCTGACCCTGTTGCAAGAGATAGTGCCGAGCAAATGGAGGTTGATATGCGCCTTTACCGTATCATCTATGACTGCATTGAGGAGATTGAGGCTGCTATCAAGGGTATGCTTGATCCCGAATACCGTGAAGTTGAGCTTGGACGCATTGAAGTACGTCAGACCTACAAGATATCAAGTGTCGGCACAATTGCCGGAGGCTATGTACTTGAAGGTAAGGTTACAAGAAATGCACAGATCCGTGTCGTTCGTGACGGTATCGTAGTTGCAGAGGACACTATCGACTCGCTCCGCAGATTTAAGGACGATGTTAAAGAGGTCGCAACCGGATTTGAATGTGGTATCGGTCTTGACAAATTTAATGATATTAAAGAGGGCGACATCCTTGAAGCATTTGTTATCGAGGAATATAGAGCCTGAAAAATAAGTGAGAAAAATATATGGCTACACACAGAATTAACAGAATTCAAGAGGATATGAAGCGCAGTCTTTCGGAAATAATCCGTGAGCTTAAAGATCCCCGCATCTCACCGTTGCTTTCAATTGTAAAAGTAGAGGTGTCAGGTGACCTTTCATATGCAAAGGTGTATGTTAGTGCAATTGAGGGGTATGAAAAATCGGTGGAGTCGGCAAAAGGACTTAAGTCTGCTGCCGGCTACATCCGCCGTGAGCTTGCCCACTCATGCCGACTTCGCAAAATGCCGGAGATGACATTTGTAGCGGATAATTCTATCGAATACGGTGCTCATATTGCAAGAATGATCGAAGATTTCGATCTTCCAAGGGATGAAGAAACCGAGGAATAACAAAGGAGGTAATATCGGTGAGAATTGATTTTGATACTCTGATAAAACGGTTGGATAACGCTGATGACATACTTATTCTTATGCATCAGTTTCCAGACGGAGATACTATCGGCTGTGCTCACGCTCTTTGCCGTATGCTGCAAAGCAAGGGAAGGCGTGTCAAACTAGGCTGTAACCACGAAATCAACAAGAAATACGGATATATCACCTCTATTTGTAAAAAAGAAGAATTTGAGGAAAAATATATAATCGCAGTCGATGTTGCAGATTTCAAACTACTTGGAACCAAATATACCTATCTTGAAGGTAAGATCGATCTTTGCATTGATCATCACGCAACCAACACTGATTATGCTGACGAAACCTATGTTGACAGCTCTGCTGCCGCAGCGTGCGAAATAGTGTATGATATAGTAAACACTATGGGCGAAGTAGATGTTGAGTCTGCCTCTGCACTTTACACCGGTATTTCTACCGATACCGGTTGCTTTAAGTTTGACAACACCACACCTAAAACACATATTATCGCAGCACGGCTTATGGAGCTTGGTGCCACCTACGGCGAGATCAACCGAATTATGTTTGACACTAAGAAAAAGAGCCGTATCCTACTTGAGCAAAAGGCGCTTGAAAGCATTATTTTCGATTCGGATGATAAATGCGCGATGCTTATCATCACCAAAGAAATGCGCCTTTCCACCGGTGCTGATGATGCCGATCTTGAAGGCATTACCGCTCTGCCCCGTCAGGTAGAGGGTGTGCTTATCGGTATTACTATCCGTGAGCGGGATGACGGTATTTACAAGGTTTCTGTTCGCACGCATGATCCTATTGATGCGGCAGAGTTTTGCTCTTGTTTCGGGGGCGGCGGTCATAAAAAGGCAGCAGGCTGCGAATTCCATACCTCTATTGATGAGGCAAAGAAAGCACTGCTGAGTGCAGCACAAAAAACGCTTCAAAAACACGGTGTGATATAATGAACGGATTTGTACTTATAAACAAGCCCTGCGGTGTTACTTCTTTTTCGGTAACAGGCAAGGTGCGCCGTGCATTGTCGGCAGACAAGGCAGGTCACGCAGGCACGCTTGACCCTATCGCAACCGGTGTTTTGCCTGTCATGGTAGGCAGAGCAACGAAGCTTATCGACATTTTGCCTGATGAGAAAAAAACATATCTTGCAGGGTTTATGCTTGGTATGACTACCGATACGCTCGACTGTGAAGGCGAGGTTCTCACCGATCAGCCGGTCAATGTGACAAAAGAACAGCTACAAAGTGCAATAGCCCTTTTCACCGGTGAGATCGAACAGATACCGCCGATGTATTCCGCACTTTCAAAAGATGGGGTAAAGCTTTATCAGCTTGCCAGAAAAGGCATTGAGGTCGAAAGAAAAGCCCGCAGGATAACGATATTTTCAAACGAGCTTGTATCTTATGATGAAAATACCAATATCGGAGTAATGCGTGTAAGCTGCTCAAAAGGTACATACATAAGAACTCTGATCGATGATATCGGTATGCAGCTTTCTTGTGGCGCTTTTATGACCACACTTACAAGAGAAAGCGGCAGCGGCTTTGACATTGAAAGCTGCGTATCGCTTGAGGATTTTTTAGATTGTCCCGAAAAATACTTTATTGATGTTGAAAATTGCCTAAGAAATTTCCCGAAGGTGTATGTATCAAGCAGTCAGGCAAAGCGTTTTTCGAACGGTGGTTCGCTTGATATTGCCCGTTGCAAGCTTGTCGGCAGATCAGGTATTTTCCGTGTTTACGGAGAGGACAGGCTTATAGGTCTCGGTGAAATAATAGACAACGAGTTGAGACTCAAATGGTTAAAATAATATGAAAATTTACCGAAATATCAATGAATTTATATCACATCAGCCTTTAAGTATTGCTCTTGGCTCTTTTGACGGTGTCCATATTGCACACCGCAAGGTAATAGAGGCTGCAAGCAAATATGAAAGAGCTGTTTTCACCTTTGATTCTTCATATAAATCAGCATCCAGACTTATGAGTCAAAATGCAAAGATGCAGATCATCGAAAACATGGGCATAAAACACTATATTTGCCCCGAATTTGATGATGTCAAGAACTTTTCTGCCGAAGATTTTTGCACGATACTAAAGCAAAAATTCAACGCACAACAGGTCGTATGCGGATATAACTTTCGTTTCGGCAGCGGCGGCAGAGGCAACACAGAGCTTCTATGCCATATGGGTAATAAGCTTGGCTTTGAGGTTACGGTTATTGACGAGATAAAATACGGCGGGATAGATGTTTCTTCATCAAACATACGCTCGCTTATCCAAAATGGCAGGATAAAAACTGCAAATCAACTGTTGGGCAATCCATATTCATTTGCGCTCACAGTTGAAAACGGCAATCATTACGGCAGAAGCTGGGGATTCCCCACAATAAATCAGATATGGGATGAGGACTTTACCGTACCTGCGTTCGGTGTATATGCATCAAAGACGCTGATCAACGGTAAGAATTACAGATCCATAAGCAATATCGGTGTTCGCCCGACTGTCGGCACTGATCATATTTTGTGCGAAACCAATATTTTCGGCTTTTCGGGTGATTTATATGGCAGAGAGATCACGGTAAGTCTTTACGATTTTATTCGTCCCGAACGCAAATTTTGCGACTTTGAAGCCTTAAAAGCAGAGGTATTACGCAATATCGAAACAGTAAAGGGCATGGATTATTAATTTTTTACGAAATATCAATAAAAAAGTGTGGAATTTTTAACGCTTCGGTGTTACAATTAAGATATATTATAGGAAATGAGGATATTTATGAAATTAGTTATTGCGATCGTTAATGACGATGATTCTGTTGAGGTTGCTGACGCATTGCTTGAAAATCATTTTTCGGCTACGAAAATGGCAAGCACAGGCGGATTTTTACGCACAGGCAACACTACGTTCCTCATCGGTGTAGACGAGGATAAGGTTGACGAGGTCATCTCGCTCATCAAGCAGTACTCAAGCCAGCGTTCTCAGATCATCCCTAATATTTCTACTAATTCTTCTCATACTGTTGCAACGGCAAGCCGTCATGTAACAGTAGGCGGTGCAACAATATTCGTTGTTGATATCGACCGCTTTGAAAAGGTTTGATAAACCCATATGTTTAAAAACAAACGGCTGAAAATGCTGATAGACGCAAGGCGGATACCGCATACTATCCTTATTGAAGGTGAACGTGCGAATGATGAAGCCTTACTCACTGCAAAGGCTTGCGTATGCAGCGGCAAGATGCCACCTTGCGGTGTTTGCAGTCATTGTATTAAGGCTACAAGCTCAAATCATCCCGATATAATACTTTATAAGCCTTCCTCTAAGCATAATCCTTATAAAATAGAAACGGTACGCAAGCTTCGGCAGGATGCGTATATCAAGCCGAATGAGGCCATGCATAAGGTATATATTATATCCGATGCTGATGATATATCGGTACAGTCGCAAAATGCGCTGCTCAAGATCCTTGAAGAACCGCCGTCATATGCGGTATTTATTATCACTTGCAACTCAAAGAACAAGCTGCTTGAAACCATTATTTCAAGAGCCGCATTTTTCACCGCCAAAGGTGATGCTGTTATCAATGAAAAAGCGGCAGAGGTAGCAAACGATATCGCATCAAAGGTGCTTTCAAAAAATGAGCTTGAGCTTTATTTTGCATGTAACTCAATTTCCGGCAGCGGCGTTCATTTTATTGATGTTGCAAATGAGCTTTGCCGGATATTCAGAGAGGTTTATATTGCAAAATATACCGAAACACCCACCTGCAGTACGGCAAAAATGTTAGCAGACAAAGTATCACTCAAAACAGCACTTGGTCTGCTCAATGCGGCAGACTGTGCAAAGCGCGCTTGTGAGCATAATGCAAATGCGGCGCTTAACACCGTGCGGCTTTGTGCTGCTCTTCGCCAAGCTGCAGGAAAATAAATTAAGAATTAATGTGAGGTAAATAAATGACCGAAGTAATTGGTGTTCGCTTTAAGGGAACAGGTAAGGTCTACTATTTCTCGCCCAACGGAAATACTGTTAATAAAGGCAGCTATGTTATCGTTGAGACTGCCAAGGGCATTGAATGCGCCCAAACGGTAATGGAAAACAAAGAGATCCGTGATGATGAGATAGTACAGCCCCTTAAGCCTATCATCCGTGTGGCAACCGCAGATGATACAAAGCGAATTGAAGAAAACAGAAAAAAAGAAGCAACTGCTTTTGATATATGCTTACAGAAGATTGAAAAACACGGTCTTGATATGAAACTGACTAGTGTTGAATACGCTTTTGACAATTCGAAGATAGTATTTTACTTTACAGCGGATGGGCGTGTTGATTTCCGTGAACTTGTTAAGGATCTTGCAGCTGAGTTCAGAGCAAGAATAGAACTGCGTCAGATAGGCGTGCGTGACGAGGCAAAGATGCTCGGTGGCATCGGTATATGCGGTCAGCCGTTCTGCTGTTCACGCTTTTTAGACGATTTCCAGCCGGTATCCATTAAAATGGCAAAGGAACAGGGCTTGAGTCCTAATCCCTTGAAAATTTCCGGCTCCTGCGGCAGACTTATGTGCTGCTTAAAATACGAGCAGGATACCTATGAAGCGCTGCACAAAGAAACGCCGTGTCAGGGTTCACTTGTTGAAACGCCGGATGGTAAAGGCGTAGTTGTCGAAGTGATGTTAGTCGCAGGCAAGCTTCGTGTACGGATCAACCGTTCACCTGATGCTGCTCCTATTGTTTACAATGTGAGCGACTGCAAGCTGTTAAAGCGCGGTACTCACTCCGGCAACCGCAAAAAAGCACAGGATATTATTGACGAGTTTGACAGAATGAATGAAGAATAAAATTCATAAAACCGCAAGGTATTTTTAAAAAATACCTTGCGGTTTATTGTTTGCTTTCTGTCTGTTTTCAAAAATTGATTGCAATATATTCTTTTTGTGTTTTTACTCACAATCCTGACGGTACTCAACCGGTGTTACGCCGGTAACACTTTTAAATACCGTTGAAAAATAGTTTGAATTAGCAAATCCGACTGCCGCCGCAATCTCATGGATGCTCATTGAAGTGGTTTCAAGATACACCTTTGCATCCCGTATTCGCAGAGTATTTACATACTCCGGAATTGACATTCCGCTCTCCTTTTTAAAGAAATGGCTGATATACGAACGGCTGCAATTAAGATACTGACACATCTTATCAAGCGAAATCTTGCCCACATACCGTGTTTTTATGTATGCAAGTATCTTCAGATAAAAGCTTTCGTCACTATCTCCTATCCACAAATTATTATTCTGATGATAAGCAAGCTCTATCATAGCACAAAGCGGGCTTATCACCGTTGTAATAAACTTTTCATCATATTTTGGTGGCGTAATGGCTTTGTCGTAAAAAATGCTCATTGTCTCACGCTTGAAGCCGTATTTTTGGCACATATCTGAAATAAGCTGCTTAGCTTTATCAGCATCGTCAACAAACGATCCGACCGCAATATAGCCCACAAGGCTGGTTGCATCATACATAGGATAAATATACTGCGTAACACCGGCAAAGCAGGTGTACTTAAAGCAGTTGTTAGCCTTGCAATGACGAAACGCATTGTGCTGCTCCTGAATACACATATCATTACTCTCACCCAACAGCTTTATCTGTTGACAGTAATAATTTGAATGCGAATTAAATTCAACTATGCGCGTGTTCATAAGATAATCGTTCCACATCAAAGGATGGACCGTTATCTCCAAGCCATATGCGTCAGACAAAAATCTGATATAATCGCATATTTCATCAATAACACGAACTCTCATAATAAACCCCCGAAAATTATGTTAGAATTCATACATATTGTGCAATTAATTATCAAAAATGTCAAGTAAAAAATAATGGAAGTTTAACAAAAATGCATTTTTTTATACAAGTTCGACATAGTTTTATATATGCTTTTTGATTTTTTTAGTTGCCAAGGCGGCTATTATACATCCTGCCACATCCTTTGGCACAAAAACAGCAACACAATAGATGAGTATGTAAGAAAAATCTAGTGTTTCTTTTAAATACAGTATTTTTATGAGACAGAAATAAAGAACACCAACAATATATACTGATGCCGTTGCTGTTATAGCTGCTGCTATTAATCGTAAATATGACGGCTCTTTTGCTTTATTTACGATACTGCCCGCTATAAACGCCGCTGCCAAAAAACCGATTATATATCCGAATGTAGGGTTTAAAAGATACCATATTCCACCGCCTTGACTAAAGACAGGCAATCCCAACAGCCCTGCTATGATATAGATTCCAACAGAAAAGGTTCCGTATTTTTTGCCAAGCAATAACCCCGAAAGTATAGCAACCATGCCTTGCATCGTGAATGCCACAGGTGGCAAAGGTATTCTGATAAATGCTGAAACCGAAATAAGTGCTGCAAAAACAGCACTTAATATCAGCATTTTAAGTGTTTTTTCGTGCTTCATTGTTTCTCCTTAATATTTAGTCCGTTTAAATTGTACCACTAAATCATAGGATTGTCAACCTAGGTAGTTTTAGGTTGACAATTATCACATCATATAAATATCAACATATTATATAGTAAGTCAGGGGGTAATATTATGGATACCGTTTTCTACATAACAGTAACGCTGCTTGCACTCATCGGCTTTGGAGCCATCGTGACAACGGCTGTGCATATGTGGTTTTCAAGACATTCAAACTCCAAAATAGTTGATCTTATACTGCTTTACGGCGACGATGGAGAAATAATGCTACGAGAAGCAATAGAGCAATTGAATTGGGGCAGCGTATCACGAAAGCTTATTGCGGTAGATATGGGGCTTTGCGAGCAATCAAGATCCGTGTGTGATATTCTGTGCGGCAATTATATGATACCGCTTATTACGCCCGAAGCATTGAGTGAAATATTAACGGCAAAAATGTAAAAATTGCTTGTATCTCGTACTATAATTTAGTACAATAAATATTAAAGAGGGTTAACTATCAGAAACGTGGGGAAATATTATGAAAATTGTAGTTAAAAAACTGCCGTATAACAAGGTGTTACAGTTGCCGCCGCAAAAGCTGCGAAAACCCAAACGACCGAATATGTTTTGGAGAACTCTTTTGAAGCTGCTTTCAGCAGGCGTGCTTAAAAAAGAAGGCTTTACATATACTATTGAGAATATGGACAGAGCCGGCGAAGGTCCGTACCTGATACTTATGAATCATTCAAGCTTTATGGACCTTGAAATAGCCGAGCACATCTTTTATCCGAAGCCGCTGTCTATCGTCTGCACGTCTGACGGTTTTATAGGCAAGGATTGGCTTATGCGACAGATCGGATGTATTCCTACAAAGAAGTTTGTAAGTGATCCGGGGCTGATCTCAAACATTCGTTATGCGCTTAAAACTGCAAAATCAAACGTGCTGATGTATCCGGAGGCAAGTTATTCATTTGACGGATGTGCAACCGCTTTGCCGCGCAGGCTCGGCATCTTGATAAAGAAGCTTGACGTTCCGGTAATTATGATAAAAACAAACGGTGCATTTTCCCGTCAGCCATTGTATAACGGGCTTAAAAAGCGCAAGGTCGATATATCTGCAACGGTCAGCTGTATTATTTCAAGAGAAGACATTAAAGAAAGATCGGTTGATGAACTGGATGCAATCCTTGATGAGGCTTTCACCTTTGATAACTTCCGTTGGCAGCAGCAAAACCGAGTCGTGATAGATGTACCTGACCGTGCAGACGGACTGCATCGCATACTTTACAAATGTCCGCACTGCCACAGCGAAGGTCAGACAAAAGGTGACGGTGTATCGCTATATTGCCATGCCTGCGGAAAACAGTACGAGCTTGATGAATATGGCTATCTTAAATCGACTGATGGTGATACAAGATTCGATCACATTCCTCATTGGTATGATTGGCAGCGCAGCGAGGTAAAAAAAGAGCTTGAAAACGGCACCTACCGTCTTGAAACGGATGTTGATATTTTGGTAATGGTCAACCACAAGGCGGTATATGAGGTCGGTGAAGGAACGCTTATTCACGATGAAAACGGATTTTCACTCAAGGGCTGTAACGGCGAACTTGAATTTACACAATCCCCTCTGTCATCTTACAGCCTATATGCCGATTATTATTGGTATGAGATAGGTGACGTTATCTGTATAGGCGACAGTCAGCGTCTTTATTACTGCTTCCCAAAAGGTGATGTACCCGTTGCCAAGGCACGAATGGCAACCGAGGAGCTGTATAAAATAAAGCGCAGTCAACGAAGAAGAAAAAAAGTATTGGCTGCAGAATAACAGCAAAATACGCATAAGGAAAATCCCTTATGCGTATTTTTTCATTTTTTATATTGAATAATTATCGGATAGATTGGTTTGAAGAAGATCGGCAAGTGTTATATTATCAAAATAATCATTAACAAGCTTGTAAAAATCCGACCACATAGGAAGAGTACGGCATTCAGCTGCTCGCTCGCACGGCTTTGCTTCGCATCCTAGACAAGCAACAGGTGCAAGATCACCCTCTGTAAGCCGCAAAATTTCACCAACTTTATAATCCTCCGGCTGCTTTGTCAGACGGTATCCACCGCCCTTGCCGTGTACTCCCTCTACAAGAGCATTCTTTGAAAGAATAGGCATTATCCTCTCAATATATTTGAGCGATAGCTCCTGACGGTTAGCGACATCCTTCATCGGAATATAGCCTCCGTTGTTATTCTCTGCTAAATCAAGCAGCACTCTCAAGGCATAGCGCCCTCTTGTAGAAATCATCATATCTGAAATATCCTTTTATATTTTTATTCCGCAAACAGCGGTGTTGAAAGATATCTGTCACCGGTATCAGGAAGCAGCACAACTATATTCTTGCCCTCATTTTCGGCACGCTTTGCAAGAGTAATTGCCGCATATGCAGCAGCGCCCGACGAAATACCTACAAGCACACCCTCATTTTTGCCGATAAGCTTGCCGGTTTCAAAAGCATCCTCATTAGAAACGGTGATTATTTCATCGTAGATACCGGTATTAAGAACATCCGGTACAAAGCCTGCGCCGATACCTTGAATTTTGTGTGCACCGGCAACACCGGTTGACAAAACGGCTGATGTTGCAGGCTCTACTGCAACGATCTTCACATTCGGATTTTTAGATTTAAGATACTCACCCACACCGGTAACAGTACCGCCTGTACCTACGCCGGCAACAAAGATATCAACCTTTCCGTCTGTATCCTCATATATCTCCGGACCTGTATTTTCTCTATGTGCCTTGGGGTTAGCAGGATTTACAAACTGACCGGGGATAAAGCTGTTCGGTGTCTCCTTTGCCAGTTCCTCTGCCTTTGCAATGGCACCCTTCATGCCCTTTGCTCCCTCTGTCAGCACAAGCTCCGCACCGTATGCTTTCATAAGCTGACGGCGCTCAACTGACATGGTTTCCGGCATTACAATGATAATTCTGTATCCTCTTGCCGCCGCTACAGCCGCCAAACCGATACCGGTGTTACCCGATGTTGGCTCGATAATGACCGAACCGGGCTTTAATTTGCCCGCAGCTTCAGCATCATCAATCATCGCTTTTGCAATACGGTCTTTTACAGAACCTGCCGGATTAAAATATTCTAGCTTTGCAAGAAGTTTTGCTTTAAGATCATATTTTTTCTCTATATTTGCAAGTTCAAGCAATGGTGTTTTTCCGATAAGTTGATCAGCAGATGTATATATTTTTGACATAACAGTTATCTCCTTTATTAATTAATTGCATTAAAGCCGTTTTGCAGGTCGGCGAGGATATCGTCGATATGCTCAGTTCCGATTGAAAGACGGATTGTGTTTGGTTTGATGCCTTGATCAATCAGTTCTTCTTCATTCAGCTGGCTGTGAGTAGTAGTTGCAGGATGGATAACAAGGCTCTTTACATCTGCAACATTGGCAAGCAGTGAGAAGATCTTCAAGCTGTCGATGAATTTATGTGCTTCTTCCTGACCGCCCTTAATTTCAAATGTAAAGATAGAACCGCCGCCGTTCGGAAAATATTTTGTGTATAGCTCATGGTCGGGATGATCAGAAAGTGACGGATGATTTACCTTTTCTACCTGCGGGTGGTTTGCGAGGAATTCAACAACCTTTTTGGTGTTTTCTGCGTGACGCTCAAGACGAAGTGAAAGAGTTTCAATTCCCTGCAAAAGAAGGAATGCTGCAAACGGAGAAATAGTTGCACCGGTATCACGGAGCAATATAGCGCGGATATATGTAACAAATGCTGCAGGACCTACTGCTTTAACAAATGATACTCCGTGATAGCTGGGGTTAGGATCAGCTATTGCCGGATATTTGCCGCTTGCCGCCCAATCGAATTTACCGGAATCTACGATAACACCGCCGAGTGTTGTGCCGTGACCTCCAAGGAACTTGGTTGCCGAATGGACTACGATATCTGCACCGTGCTCGATAGGACGAATGAGATAAGGTGTGCCGAAGGTGTTATCAACAACAAGCGGAAGTCCGTGTTTATGCGCAAGCTCTGCAAGTGCATCAATATCCGGAATGTCGCTGTTGGGGTTACCCAGAGTTTCAATATAGATCGCTCTTGTATTATCCTGAATAGCAGCCTCTACTTCTGCAAGATCGTGAATGTTTACAAAGCTTGCTGTGATACCGAAGTTCGGAAGGGTGTGTGCCAACAGATTATAGCTGCCGCCGTAGATAGTCTTTTGTGCAACGAAGTGACCGCCGTTTTGTCCGAGTGCTTCAAGTGTATATGTAATAGCCGCTGCACCGGAAGCGAGTGCCAAAGCTGCTACACCGCCTTCAAGGGCTGCCACACGCTGTTCAAGAACATCCTGTGTGGAGTTAGTTAATCTGCCGTATATGTTTCCTGCATCAGCAAGACCAAAGCGGGCTGCTGCGTGTGCTGAATTCTTAAACACATAAGAAGTGGTTGCATAAATCGGTACTGCACGGGCATCCGTTGCGGAATCAGGATTTTCCTGACCTACATGTAGCTGTAAAGTTTCAAATTTATAGTTAGACATATTCGTAATTTCCTTTCATTATTGAATGTTTAATGTATGTTTTCGGGTATCAATTTACTTGCACATACATCGACACATTCGTCC
>JAFPAK010000295.1 GCA_017390825.1 Clostridia bacterium | reverse complement strand
GTATAATATAAGAAAAAAAGGATGGATTTATTATGAAAAAACTATTGGCTATTATTTTGACACTTTTACTGCTTGTTGCGGTGGCTGTGCCTGCAAGCGCAGTTGAAGATGAAGATAAAATTTATGATACAAGTTATAGAATCACAATTGACTTGGCTTGTGAGGTAGGTGCATACTATACAATCGGTTATGAGCCGGGAACGCCGTATGGTTTATTCCTTGAGGGTGAGGGCAGATTGTATGATTTTGATTATGAAAATCCCGACATAAATACAACCACATATATTAGTGCAATGGATTTCTTCAATCAAAAATATGTCTTTATCTGTGACGGAATTACTTATATCGGCGACGGATTTTTCAAATACTATACAAACACCAAGTGCATTTATATTCCCGATTCAGTTACTGAAATCAGTGAAACTGCTTTCGCAGAGGATAACGATATAACCGTATTGGCATATGCCGATAGCTATGCTATAGAATATGCAATTGCACACGATATGGATTATAAGATCATCAATGATGAAAGCACCATGATCGGTGATGTAAATTCTGATATGGCTGTAAACGGTAAGGATGTTCTTACTCTCCGCAAATACATTGTAGGTATTGTTGATTCATTCTCAATAAATACGCAGAATGCTGATGTAAATAACGATGGGAATATCAATGGCAAGGATGTTTTGATGCTCCGCAAAGCACTTATTGGACTTGTAGAGCTTGTTCCTGTTGAATCTCCGTCTGATATAGTTGATACTACGGCAGAATTATAAATAGATCATACCACTCCATTTAGTTGAACATTATATATGACATGCAAAAACAGACCCGATTTAGCGTGATACTCCAAGCGGAGTATCACGCAACTCTATTCGCCTGACGGCGAGTTATATTGCTTCGCAGTGATATTATGCTACGCATAGTGATATTGTCCTGCGGACAGTTTATGGCGAATAGAATATCACGAAACCGATAGGTTTCATATCACTTTCGCAAAGCGAAAATATCACGCTGACTTTAGTCAGCATATCACTTATCAGACAAAAAGAAAGAGAAGACTCGTTATGATACGAATCTTCTCTTTTCTGTTGCTCTGTGGGTTTGGGCTACTGCCCAAGTGCATTTGTACTTACAAATGCGATGCTGGTTCTTAGCTGAATTTAAAAGAATTCTATTTTCTCCGATAAGAACAACGCACTTTTTCGGGTCTGTTTTTGAATTATTAAGATGATATTGTAATAACTGTGATAATTTACAAACTTTTTAAAAAATTTGTCTGCTTTTTGGATTTTGATTTGTTGTATATGATGTTATGGTTATTGCAGTGAGAAATTAATAAATCAAAGGAGTAGATTAACAATGAATCATAATTATTTATGCGTAGAGCAGAAGCTGGAGCATAAGGATATAGGCAACTATACTACATATGGAATTGAGCTTGAAGGTGAAAATATCACGGTGGACGATGTGAGCTGTGAAAGGCGGCTTGTAGAACAGCTTGTTGATGATCTGAACGAAGGTCAGGCAGAGCCGATACATCTTTTTGATATAATTGAAGACAGACTGGCACTGATCGGATTTAACTTGATATGAATATCACACCATTAATTCATTAGTATGAATTAGTGGTGTTTTGTTTTAATATTTTATTCCAACAACGGTTGTTTTATTGTTATCTTTTGTGGTTGTAACGCTTGATTACAGGATTTAAATATGCTATACTGTTATAAATAAACGGCCAGAGTGAAAAGTTATGAAGGATGAATTTTATTTAAAGCTTAATCAGCGTATTACAATGAGCAGTACTGCAAGTAAGGTATTGCCTTTGCTTTGTAATGTGCTGACTTTTTTAGTTTATATATCTTATTTTGTTATAATAGGCTTTCTGGTCGTTTTTAAGGATATCAAAGGTTTAATGATTATGATAATTCCTACGGGGGCATCATTTTTTGCCGTGAGTGCGGCAAGATCGGTTGTGAATAAACCGCGCCCTTATGAGAAAATGAATATTACACCGCTTAAAAGCAACCCTAAAAGCGGTAAGTCATTTCCGTCAAGACATACATTTTCGGCTTTTGCAGTAGCGTTCAGCACATATTTTATTCATCCCGCTTGCTTTTATGTACTGATAACAGTGGCGGTGATGATAGCCGTTTTGCGTGTTCTTTGCGGTATGCACTATGTAAAGGATGTTGTTGTAGGTTTTTTAATAGCAGCGGCAATATTTTTAATTGAATGGATGATAGTATGAATACATTTGAGCGTATATATGAGGTCGTGAAAAAGATACCGTATGGTCGTGTTGCAACCTATGGACAGATAGCGATGCTTTGCGGTAATCCGCATCTTTCGCAGATAGTGGGATATGCTTTGCACGTCAATCCCGATCCGGAAAATATACCGTGTTTTCGTGTTGTGAACCGTTTTGGTGAGACTTCAAAGGCTTTTGCATTCGGCGGTGAGGATGTTCAGCGCACCTTGCTTGAGGCAGAGGGTATTGAGTTTTTACAGGATGGCAGAATAGATTTAGAAAAGTATATCTGGAGGATAGAAAATGAGTGAGATTAATATAAATGATTATCCTTATAAATATGAAACGCATATGCATACTTCACAAGGAAGCGCCTGCGGACATAATACCGGAGCGGAGATGGCAAGAGCATATTTTTCGGCAGGCTATACCGGTATAATTGTGACCGATCATCATTACGGCGGCAACACACAGCCTGACCGCAGTCTTGCGTGGAGCGACTGGGTAGATGAGTTTTATTCCGGGTATGAGGATGCAAAGCGTGAGGGTGAAAAATTGGGTCTTCAGGTGTTTTCCGGTTGGGAATCCGGATTTTCGGCAACGGAGTTTTTGGTGTATGGCACTACAAAGGAATGGATGAAACTACATCCTGAGCTTAAAGACTGCACCGTGAAGGAGCAGTACGAGCTTGTCAAAGCAGCAGGCGGTATGATGATACACGCTCACCCTTTCCGTATGCGTAACTATATAAAAGAAGTGCGGCTTTTCCCCGAATGTGTCGACGGGGTAGAGGCGGTCAATGCAGTTCATTCAAATCCTGTACGCAATGAGCAACCTGAAGCAAACGACAAGGCTTTTTCATATGCAAGGGAGCATTCGTTTCCAGTAACCGCCGGTTCTGACCAGCACGATACTAACCTTATCGGCGGCGGTATGTGTTTTAAACGCAGGCTGTCTTCAGTTGAGGATTTCATATCAGCAGTGCTCAATAAGGAGGATTATCTGATTACAGACGGATATAATTATTATCGCAGCATATAATTTTAACATTTTAGTGTAGAAATATTACTATATATATGGTATAATCAATCTATTAATGACTTTTTGGAGGTCGAAGAATGAAAGCTGTTTTTACACCTTGTATCGCAAACGGCGTTGAAGGGATGTATATAAACGAAACAAGATTTAAAACATCACGCATCAGCATCAATATGTATGTGCCGAATAAGCGTGAAAACTGCGAGGCAAATGCGCTGCTTTCGGGACTCATGATGCGTGCATCAAAGGATTACCCGGGATTTACTGAACTCAACCGCAGACTTTCAGAGCTTTACGGTGCAACGCTTTTTGCTGATGTTGCAAAGTACGGTGATATGCAGCTTGTAAAATTTGTTATTGGTGTGCTAGATGACAGTTATACGCTTGAAAATGAGAATGTGTCGGCTGCTGCAACAGATCTTTTACTTTCGATGATATTCGAGCCGGTGCTTGAAAACGGCGTTTTCAGAAGTGAAGATTTTGAATCGGAAAAGCGTATTCTGCGTGAGAATATCGAGGGTGAGATAAATGACAAGCGTCGTTATGCGATAAACACCGCTGAAAAGATGCTGTTTGAAAACGAGCCGAGCGGTAATCCTCGTTACGGCACCGTTGAGGCTCTCAATAGCTTAACGGCAGAGGATACAGTAAAGGCATGGCGGCAGCTTATCAAGACTGCTTATGTGCGTGTAAATGTTATATCAAAATCTGCACCGGACAGCGTTTATAATAAGGTCGCACAGTATTTTTCGACGCTCAACAGAAATGTTGAAAAGACAAATTATACACTTGTCCACACCTTCGGCGGAGAGGTCAAGCAGTTGGAGGAAAAGATGGACGTTACACAAGGCAAGATGTGTCTTGCATTTTGCTATGATGCTGACGGTAGTGAAGATGAAAAGATAGCCGCGCGTGTTATGACTGATATGTTCGGCGGCGGTCCGTATTCAAAGTTGTTCCGCAATGTGCGTGAAAAAGAGAGTCTTTGCTATTACTGTGCCGCTATTCCCAATCATCTAAAGGGTACTGTGATGGTGGACAGCGGTATTTTAGAGGAAAACCGTGTTAAAGCGTATGATGGAATACTTCGTGAGCTTGAGGCAATGAAAAAAGGTGATTTTACCGATGAGGATATCACCGCATCGAAGATATCGCTTTGCGACAGCGCAAGGACTATATCCGATTCACCTGTGGATATCGACACATGGTATTCAATGCGCTGCTACAATACTGCTTATTCCGATCCCGATGAATTTATCGGTGCAATTATGGCGGTAACTAAAGAAAGAATAGTTGCAGTTGCAAATAAAATGAAGCTTGAAGCGGTATACTTTCTTGCTTCGGAGGGGGAAGCGGAATGATAACAACAGTTAAAAATGAGCAGCTTGGTGAAAGCTGTGAGATTTATACCCACAGATCCGGAATTAAGATATATGTTTCCAAAAAGCCGGGATATTCATCAAGCTATGCCATATTCGGCACACGCTATGGCTCTATAGATACTTGCTTTAAGCGCAGTGACAAGGATGAGTTTACAACAGTTCCCGAAGGAATTGCACATTATCTTGAACACAAGCTTTTTGAGAGTGAGGACGGCGACGCTTTTACAAGATACGCCAAGACCGGTGCAATGGCAAATGCGTTTACCTCATTTGACCGTACCTGCTATCTGTTTTCCTGCTCTTCAAATTTTGAGGAGTCGCTTAAGATTCTGCTTGATTTTGTTCAGCATCCTTATTTCACCGAGGAAACGGTGCAAAAAGAACAGGGTATAATCGGCCAGGAGATAAGTATGTATGACGATTCGGCTCCGTGGCGGGTGCTGTTTAATCTTTTGGGGCTTATGTATCATAACCACCCCGTCAAGATAGATATTGCAGGCACGCATGAGTCGATCGCACAGATAAACGCCGAGCTTCTTTACGAGTGCTACAACACATTTTATAATCTTAACAATATGTTTATTTGCATTGCAGGCGATGTTGATGTAGAGCGTGTGTTTGCTATTTGCGATGAAATGCTTAAAAACTCTGAGCCGGTAGAGATAGAAAGAGCGGATTTTTCAGAGCCGTATGAATGTGTTGATAAGTATAAGGAAATTACACTTCCCGTTGCAATGCCGATATTTGCTATCGGCTATAAGGAAAGGTGTCTTAATCCGCAGCGTTCTGTTAAGGAGCGGTGCTCGGCGGAGATTTTGCAGAAGATAATTTTCGGTACCGATTCCGCACTTTATAAAAAGCTGCTTGATATGGGGCTTATCAATTCCTCCTTCGGCACGGAATACTTCTTCGGTCACGGATATGCAAGCGTTATCGTTGAGGGTGAGTCTAAAGACCCGAAAACCGTTCACCGTCTTGTCAATGAGGAGATAGAGCGTATCCGTAGGGAAGGCATTTCCGATGATGATTATTCCGCTGCTCTGCGCTGCATTTACGGTAGGATCGTTAGCGCATACAACAGCGTTGAGAATACCGCAATGTCGATGGTCGATGCTGCATTTTTAGGCGAAGGCGTATATGACGAATTTGATTGTATTCGCACCATCACAAAAGAAGATGTGAATGAGTGCTTCAACAATATGTTTGATGTTGAAAATTCGGCTTTGTCTGTTGTAATGCCGAAAAATTGAAAGTGAGGATTTAAGTTATGAATACCTTGATGAAAAACATTTTCTTCGGTCTTGAGCTTGATATCGACCCTGTGGCATTCACTATTCCGGGTCTTAACTGGGATGTGTATTGGTACGGTATCATTATCACGCTGGGAATTGTGCTGGCTATAGTTTACGGCTTTAAAAGAGCACCTAAATTCGGTGTTGATCCTGACCGTTTGAGTGACTGCGTTATCGTTACTCTGCCTTGTGCTATTGCAGGAGGCAGACTATATTACATAGCGTTTGATCCCGATACTACTATTGCTGACTTTTTCAAGATACACGACGGCGGTATGGCAATTCTCGGCGCAGTTATTGCCGCAGCACTTGTCGGTGCGCTGATGTGTAAACTTCGTAAGGTAAATATTTTTGCGGCGCTTGATCTTGCTTCGCTAGGCTTTTTATTAGGTCAGGGTATTGGCAGATGGGGTAACTTTATTAATCAGGAGGCGTACGGTACTCCGACCGGAAGTACATGGTTCGGCATTTCAGGTGAGCGTATCGTATCCGACAGCGGTATTGCAGAGTCGTTGAGCCTTATGCATCCCTGCTTTTTGTATGAATCAATCTGGTGTCTGCTTGGCTTTTTGATACTTCACAAGCTTTCAAAAAAGAGAGCGTTTGCAGGTGAAACTGCATGTATGTATGTTGCGTGGTACGGCTTTGGCAGAATGATAATTGAAGGTTTCCGTACCGATTCACTTATGCTTGGGCAGGTTCGTGTGTCGCAGCTTGTATCGGGACTTATGTTTATTGCAGGCATACTGCTTATAGTAGTACTTCGCCGTGCAGTTAAGATAAACAAGGCAACCCCTGTATACCAGCAGCAGTTTGATGCTGTTGATGAAGCAGAGATAGTTGAAGATACTGATATTGAGCAAACTGCTAATGTATCAGCAAAGGAGGATGTTGAAGATGGCACAGATAATCAGCGGTAAGGAAGTATCGCAGAGTGTCAGAGAAAAGGTTGCAAAATCAGCAGCCGAGCTTACTGCTAAAGGAAAAAAGCCGGGACTTGCAGTTATTATAGTAGGCGAAGATCCTGCATCAAAGGTGTATGTTGCGAACAAGAAAAAGGCGTGCGCTGAGGTCGGTTTTTATTCGGAGGAATATGCTTTGCCCGAAAAGACCGAAATGAAGGATCTGCTTGAGCTTATAGATGTATTGAACGACAGAGAGGATATTGACGGTATACTGTGTCAGCTTCCGTTGCCGAAGCATCTTGATGAAAAAGCTGTTATTGACCGTATCCGCCCTGATAAGGATGTTGATGCTTTTTCGCCTGTGAATGTAGGTAAGATAATGATTGGCGATTATGATTTTTTGCCCTGTACGCCTGCAGGTGTGATGGAAATGCTCGAGTATTACGGCATTGCGGTTGAAGGTAAGGATTGCGTTGTTATCGGCAGATCAAATATCGTTGGCAAACCGATGTCAATGCTACTGCTTCATAAGAACGGTACCGTTACCGTTTGTCACAGCAGAACAAACAACCTTGCCGACATATGTAAAAAGGCAGATATTCTTGTTGCGGCAGTAGGCAGGGCGAACTTTGTTACTGCTGATATGGTCAAGGAAGGCGCAGTTGTTATTGATGTAGGTATGAACCGTGTTGACGGCAAACTTTGCGGAGACGTTGATTATGCGGCAGTTGAGCCGAAGGCTTCTTACATAACACCCGTCCCCGGCGGTGTCGGTCCTATGACTATCAGTATGCTGATGAAAAATACATTAAAAGCAGCAATGCTTCATTTTGATAAAGATTAAGAATTGGAGAGGAAACAATGAGAGCAGTTATTTCAGTTATCGGTAAGGATGTAGTAGGTATTCTGGCAAAGGTTACATCAGAGTGTGCAAAGTACAATGTAAATATCATTGAAATTACACAGAGCGTGCTTGATGATATGTTTGCAATGGTAATGATGTCAGAGGTATCACTCTGCAATATTCCGTTTGCGGAGTTTGTCGATAAGATGTCTACCCTCGGCAATGAGATGGGACTTTCTATCCATGTAATGCATGAGGATATTTTCAACTCAATGCACCGAATATAAGGGGGAACTTATCTTAATGTTAAATGTAAATGATATTCTTGAAACCATAAAGATGATAGACCACGAAAACCTTGATATCCGTACCGTTACTATGGGTATTTCGTTGCTTGACTGTATCGACAGCGATATCGACAGAGCATGCGAAAAGGTTTACGATAAGATAGTGAGATATGCTTGCCGCCTTATTCCTGTGTGTGAGGATATTGAAAAGGAATACGGTATTCCGATCATCAATAAGCGGATTTCAGTAACTCCTATCGCAATGCTGGCAGCTGCTTGTCAAAGTTCAAATATTGTGAAGTTTGCATTGACTCTTGAGCGTGCTGCCAATACAGTCGGTGTAAACTTCATAGGCGGTTATACAGCTCTTGTTCAAAAGGGATTTGCGGCAGGAGACTATGCGCTTATTGAGTCTATTCCTGAGGCACTTTCCGTTACAGAGCACGTCTGCTCGTCGGTAAATATCGGTTCGACCAAGACAGGTATAAATATGGATGCCGTTGCAAAAATGGGTAAGATAATCCGCAAGTGTTCAGAGATTACGGCTGACCGTGACTGCATCGCTGCAGCAAAGCTGGTTGTATTCTGCAATGCGCCAGAGGATAATCCGTTTATGGCAGGTGCATTCCACGGTGCAGGTGAGCCGGATTGTGTTATCAATGTAGGTGTATCCGGTCCCGGCGTTGTAAGAGCAGCTCTTGCTAAATCCGAGGGGCTTGATACCACCGGTATTGCTGATCTTATCAAGCGCACTGCATTTAAGATAACAAGGATGGGTCAGCTTGTTGCGCTTGAAGCATCCAAAAGGCTTTGTGTGCCGTTCGGCATCGTTGATCTCTCACTTGCTCCCACACCTGCTATCGGTGACTCGGTTGCAAATATTCTTGAAGAGATGGGACTTGAAACCTGCGGTGCTTGCGGTACTACCGCTTGTCTTGCATTGCTTAATGATGCTGTTAAGAAAGGCGGCGTTATGGCGTCAAGCCGTGTAGGCGGTCTTTCAGGTGCATTTATCCCCGTATCGGAGGATGATGGCATGATCAAGGCTGCAAGAAACGGTGTGCTCACCATTGAGAAGCTTGAAGCGATGACAGCGGTTTGCTCGGTAGGTCTTGATATGATATGTATTCCCGGTGATACACCGGCAGAGGTCATTTCGGGTATTATCGCTGACGAGGCTGCTATCGGTATGGTGAATTTCAAAACCACCGCCGTGCGACTTATCCCTGCTATTGGCAAGGAGGTTGGCGATGAGCTGAATTTCGGCGGACTTCTCGGTTCAGGTCCAGTTATGCGTGTTAATACTGCATCTCCTGCTAAATTTATTGCACGAGGCGGTAGCATCCCTGCGCCTATGCAGGCATTGAAGAACTAGTTTATATGATAAATAACAACCGGCTTGTTATCTGTTTTATGATAACAAGCCGGTTGTTATTTTTGACTTCGGCTGATTTAGTTTTTTATGAGATTTTTAAATTTCCAAATTACTTGCAGACGGCTTAAATAAACGGAATATTACTTGTATTTCGTGTGACATTTGATTTATTTTAATCAAATTCATATTAATTTAATACAAATTTTATTGGTTAAATACAAAAGCAAAAATCCCGTAACCATAAGGGCTACGAGATTTTATTGCATTTGGCAGGGGCTACGAAAAAGATATTTTTGGCAATTTTGCGTATGAATT
>JAFPAK010000294.1 GCA_017390825.1 Clostridia bacterium | reverse complement strand
GGATGGACAGTAAGATTTGAAATTGACATATCAAAATGGCCAAGAAAAGTAAACGGCATTCCTGAAGATGAATGCTTTGAAGAATTATTCTATGCGGGGTGATAAGATGAGGACGGTGAAAAATATTATGAAACTCACAGCTATATTAACACTTATAGCGAGCCTTTTTGGATGTTCTGCACCAAAGCTAAATGTGGATGATGGTCCCGGTATGGTATATCACGATGCCGATTACCGAACAGAGTATGCCAATGTTTTTGAATTTGACAATTATGAAGGGCAGCCGCATTTTGCAGTAGCATTTTTAGGGTACGGTGACAGAATGGAGTTTAGAAACGACTATATAAAAGGTGTGTTTGAAAGCCTTTCGGATGAATCTGTCGGTAAAATTCAGCATTTTGATTTCGAAGGAGATGAATGGTATTTAGTTATTCCAAGATACAAAGATGCTGTGGAAATAATTAGCCTTGATACCGATGAAAAGCATACTGTTTACCAAGGTGAAGCATTTACCGTAAAATGTAATCTTTCGGATTTACACCCGAATATTGAGATTACAACGGCGAGAAACTTAGGTGCATACAAGTTTTCACCGCAGATGGGTGGAGACGGAAGACTTGTCACAAATACAGATATACACGATATAACAGATTATTCAGTAATGGATGAAAACTTATATATTCAGGAAGGAGAATAAATTATGGGATTATTAAAAGCAGGTATTGGAGCATTATCAGGAGTTTTGGCGGACTCTTGGCGTGACTATTTTTACTGTGAAAGTTTAGACGCAGACACACTCTGCGTAAAAGGCGAAAAGAGAACCGGAGGTCGCTCCTCTAACAAAAAAGGAACTGACAATATCATTTCAAACGGCTCTATTATCAATGTAAACGACGGACAATGTATGATGATTGTAGAATCGGGCAAGGTTGTTGAGCTTTGTGCCGAACCCGGTGAATTTGTTTATGATACGGGTACAGAACCGAGCATTTTCTACGGCAATCTTGGTGAAAACATCAAAAAGAGTTTTTCGGAAATTGGCAAGCGTTTTACCTTTGGTGGTGAGCCTGCAAAAGACCAAAGAGTTTATTACTTCAATACAAAAGAAATTATGGGAAACAAGTATGGAACTCCGTCACCAATCCCTTTTAGAATTATGGATCAGGCAATCGGTTTTCCGCTTGATATTAAAATCCGTTGTCATGGCGAATATTCTTACAGAATTACAAACCCTATGCTTTTCTATACCAATGTATGTGCAAATGTAGAAAACGATTTTACAAGAGATGAAATTGATGGTCAGCTGAAATCTGAATTACTTACAGCGCTTCAGCCTGCAATGTTCAAGATTTCACAGAACAATATTTATTATGGTGCAATTCCTGCATACACAATGCAGCTTGCAGACGAACTCAACGAGCTTCTTTCTTCCAAGTGGAGAGACAGACGTGGTGTTGAAATTGTAGAATTCGGCGTATCTTCTGTTAATGCAACCGAAGAAGATGAAGCAAGGATTACAGAGTATCAGCGCAGCGCTGCTATGGGTAGAGATG
>JAFPAK010000293.1 GCA_017390825.1 Clostridia bacterium | reverse complement strand
TTTGCTTTTTGGCTTTCTTGACGGTTATCTTTCGACAGCTTGTGAAAATGTGTTTAATGCATTGGTGCATATTTTTTCTATTCCGTTCGGAGGTCTTTGGTAATCAATGAATGAATTGAAATTTACATTAAGCGATTTTGAAGGACCTCTTGACTTGCTTTTGCATTTGATAGCAAAAAACAAATATAATATCAATGATATTCCTATTTCAAATCTTGTCGATCAATACATAGAACAGATTAATCTATATAAAGAATTTGATATGGATATTGCTAGTGAATTCCTTGAAATGGCATCACGCTTGATATATTTGAAAACTGTCAGCTTATTACCTAAACATGAGGAAGCAGAAACTTTAAAAGCAGAGCTTACCGGCGAACTTATTGAGTATCAGCTTTGCAGACAGATGGCGCAAAAACTTTCAACTATGACCGAAGGTTTTAAAACAGCCGTGCGCTCCCCTGTTAAGGTAGATATTGATAAAGCGTATAAACGAATTCACGAGCCGGATGTTTTGGTTCGCAGTTACCTTGATGCAGTCGGAAGAGGTCTTAGAAGGCTTCCTCCTCCTGCTGAAGCGTTTACACCTATTATTTCTAAAAAGATAGTGTCTGTTTCATCAAGAATAATCAGGGTATTGAGAAATTTATGGAACGGAAAGTCAGTACCGTTTAAAGCTTTATTCAAAGGCGCAAAATCGCGTTCGGAAGTAGTTGCAACATTTTTGGCTGTGTTAGAACTAGTAAAGGTAAAACGCATTGTTACTGATGGCAGCGGCGAAGAAATGACAGTTAAAATCGACAAGGAGAAGAGAAACATTGGAAAACAAGAAGTCAATACTTGAATCGATACTGTTTTCCTGCGGTGAGCCGATCGAAATGGATCGTGTTGCACTGGTTATGGAGATAGATATAAACGAGTTGGATGGGATTTGTAATGAACTTGCAAATGAATACGACAGTGCAAAACGCGGAATTCAGCTTATAAAACTTGATAATAAGCTTCAGCTATGTACAAGACCGGAATATTTTTCATATGTTCGTGCAATACTTGAATTAAAGAGAAATACCGTTTTGTCGCAAGCGGCATTTGAGGTATTATCGGTAATTGCTTATAATCAGCCTGTCACTAAAGCAGTTATTGAACAGGTGCGCGGTGTTGATTGTTCGGGTGTTGTTGCAAGTCTTGTTGAAAAAGGTTTGATTGAAGAAAAAGGCAGACTTGATCTTCCGGGCAGACCGCTAGTTTACGGTACAACTGATGATTTTCTGCGTTGCTTTTCACTCAAAAGCCTTGCTGATCTTCCGCCCCTCCCTACCAAAACTGAAGATGCAACCAAAAAGAGTGAAGAAACCGAAAGTACTGAAGAATAATATTTCTTTTAAATGAAAGGAGTGGCTCACGATGAGCACAAACATCAAAGACATAATGGAGACCACCATCAATAAAATCAAAGAAATGGGCGGAGCTGATACTATTACCGGCGATCCTATCAAGCTGGATAACGGAATTTCTATCATTCCCGTATCAAAAATCAGTTATGGATTCGCTTCGGGCGGTTCTGATTTTCCGTCAAAAACACAAAAGCAAATATTTGGCGGCGGTGGAGGTGCAGGTGTTACAGTAACACCGGTAGCCTTTATCGTTATTAACAAAGACAGTGTTAAGATAATGCGTGTCGATTCGCAGGAAAGCGAAATAGAAAAAGCCGTTAATGCAATACCGGCAATGGTTGATACTGTTGAAGGATTATATGACAAATACAAGTCAAATAAGGAAAAGAAGAACGAAGAAACGCTGTAAATAATTTGCTGCCTGTCGCATATAGTTTATAGGCAGGTGATAGATTTGTTTAGAAGAATATTATCGGTAGTTATGGTTTTGCCGATTTTTCTGTACGTTCTTGAATTTGAGTGTTTTGCAGTATCCGCTTCATCGTATGTTTTGTATGATCCGCTGCTTGATGAGATATATTCAGGTGTTGATTATAATGTTAAAAGGTCTATGGCAAGTACAACGAAAATCATGACCGGTCTTCTGCTATGTGAAAATGCCGACCTTGAAAAAGAAATCACAATTACAGATGATATGCTTAAGGTAGAAGGCACATCTATCGGTATACGCAGCGGGGACACTATTAAATATGAGAATTTATTATACGGCCTTCTGCTTGAGTCAGGTAATGATGCTGCAAATGCGATAGCTATTTCGCTTTGCGGTTCATTTGGTTCGTTTGCAGCAATGATGAATAAACGAGCAAGTGAGATCGGCATGACAAATACAAATTTTGTGACGCCAAGTGGATTGGATGATGATGATCATTATACTACGGCATACGATATGGCATTGCTTGCAGCCGTTGCGATGGAAAATGATCTTTTTAAAAAAGTTGTTTCCTCCAAGACTTATAAAAGTGTTTATAACAACGAAGGCACAGTTGTTACATATTATAATCACAATAAGCTGCTTGGTACATACGAAGGAATATGCGGGATTAAGACCGGTTTTACGAAAAAATCCGGAAGATGTCTCGTTTCGGCCTGTGAGCGCAACGGCAGAATGCTGATAGTGGTTACGCTCAATGCTCCTGACGATTGGAACGATCATAGATCTCTTTATGATTATGGCTATTCCCTATTCGATACCTTTACGCTGGGCGGTGATGAAATATATACCGAATGTATCGTTGGCGGAAGCATTGATGCAATAAGCGTTGTAAGTACAAGCGAAGATGTGTATTTAAATACCAAAATTGCTGATAAATTAGAACGAAAAATTATGCTTTCTCAATTTACATATGCGCCGGTACATTGCAGAGATGAAGTTGGTAAGGTATGCTATACTTATAATAACGTGCTGATTGCAGAACTACCTCTTATTGCTAATCAGTCAGTTGGCGTTAAATCAGCACAAATTAAAGAAGAAAATAAGATGTTAAAAATATTCAAAGATATATTGTCAATAAAATAAAGCGGAGAATGAATAATGGTTGAAAAAATCAGATTGCAAAAATTTTTGTCTGCTTGTGGTGTTGCATCACGAAGACAGGCAGAAGTTATGATTGCAGAAGGAAAAGTAAAGGTCAACGGAAAAACAGCACAGATTGGTGACAGCGTTCATCCATACGCTGATGTTGTTGAGATCGGGCAAAAGCGTGTGCGACCTGACAAAGAGCGTAAATATATAATGCTGCATAAGCCACGAGGCTTCGTTACATCTATGAATGATGACAAAGGTAGAAAAGATATTACACTGCTTACTGAGGATGTAGGAACCCGTGTCTACCCTGTCGGCAGACTTGACAGAAATTCTGAAGGTTTACTTTTGCTTACAAATGACGGCGATTTTGCTAATATGATGATGCATCCACGCTGCCATGTGCCTAAAACATACAGAGTTACTGTCAGACCGCCGTTTTCGGATGATGCTCTTGCGGCACTTTCACAAGGTGTTGTGCTTGACGACGGATACAAAACACAGCCTAGTGATGTTAATGTTGTTGTTAATGAAGATACAAGAGTTGTTTTTAACATAACGATTTATGAGGGTAAAAATCGTCAGATACGAAGAATGTGTGAGGCGCTTTCGCTTGAACTTATACGCCTTAAGAGAATTGCGATAGGCGAGGTCAGACTTGGTATGCTGCCACAAGGTAAATGGAGAGAATTATCTGAACTTGAGATCCGTTCATTATATTCAAGTTCAAAGCGTGATTTCAAATCAAGCACAGTAAGGAATAAGAAAAGGAGATAGCCAATGATAGAGATTAAGCATCCTACCGCTGAACAAAAAGAACATCTCGGAATAAAATATGATGCATATATTGCAGTAGAGAATAATGAAATATTGGGATTTTGTGAATACTATTGCGCAGATGGCATTACACATCTTGAAAAGGCAGAATGTGAAGAAACAGCATTGCTTGACGGACTTATCAGACAAACTATGAGCAGTTGTCTTGATAACGGTTGCGAAGAAGCAGTGTTCACGCCTCAAGTTAAGAAAGAAATGGTTTTGTTAAAAATAATCAAAGAAGATGATAATAAATTAAATGTTCTTGACTTTTTCTTAAAAATTAACGGTTGTGCAAATATTTTTTAAAATTCACTTGACAAGCAGTTAAAATATTGTTATAATATTGCTTGTTGTGTTACGAGTTATTAGCTCAGTTGGCAGAGCACCTGACTTTTAATCAGGGTGTCCGGGGTTCGAATCCCCGATAGCTCACCATTAAGTCTGTGATGACAATATCATCACAGACTTAATACTTTATCAACAAAATATCAGAGTAGATTTGTGTGCGTTAAGTGTCATACGGACGGGGAGTTGCCATATGAACGAAAAGAAATTTCTTGCGGTACACAAATCGCATCCCGCTGAGTAGATACGAAGAAATATAAAGTTCTCCTTATCAATTTCAGCGAAATTATAAGGAGGATTTTTATTATGCAGATCAGTAACCCCAATTTAAGAAAAACCGCTGTTGCTATCGAAACTTTAGTGACAATAGCGATACTAATTGCGCTTTCAGTTGTTTGTTCAATGGCGCTGACGGTAAGAGTAGGAACGGCGTTAAAATTTTCGCCGGTTTTCGTTGTATCGGCACTTGCTGCGCGAAGGTATGGTCCGTTAGTTGCCGGTCTCGTTGCTTTAATGGCGGATATTATTCAGTTTTTCATGTTTCCTACAGGTTTACCCTTCAGCTTTGGAATTTGCTTTTCAGGCGTTTTAAGCGGCATGATTTTAGGATTCTTTATGAATAAAAAAGTTGATATTAAGCGAATAATTATTGGTGTGTTATC
>JAFPAK010000292.1 GCA_017390825.1 Clostridia bacterium | reverse complement strand
ATCCATACCTGTGTGTGCAGTAAGCTTCTGAGGCATTGTTTCTGCAAGTTCAGGATCAACGATTGCAACATCAGGTGTTATTTCAAAGTCTGCAAGGGGATATTTAATACCCTTTTCGTAGTCAGTAATAACAGAGAATGCAGTAACTTCTGTAGCTGTACCTGAAGTTGAAGGGATTGCACAGAAACGTGCCTTCTTACGAAGTTCAGGAATACCGAATACTACACACATTTCTTCAAATGTGATTTCCGGATATTCATATTTAATCCACATTGCTTTTGCAGCATCTATAGGAGAACCACCGCCAATTGCAACAATCCAGTCAGGCTGGAACTTTGTCATAGCCTCAGCTCCACGCATAACGGTATCAACAGAAGGATCCGGCTCAATACCTTCAAAAAGTTCAACCTCCATACCGGCTTCCTTGAGATATGTAACTACCTTATCAAGAAAACCGAAGCGTTTCATAGAACCGCCACCTACGCAAACCATTGCGCGAGTTCCTTTAAGTGATTTGAGGGCTTCGAGCGAGCCTTTGCCGTGATAAAGATCACGTGGTAATGTAAAACGTGCCATAATTATAAACTCCTTTGCTTGTTTTTTTATTTGTTATTATTTTAACACACTCTTTTTGGGTTGGGAATAATTAAATTGTTATATCGGTAATATCAATATCGATATACCTCGTATCAATACAAAATGGTCCTGCAAAAAAGCAAGACCATTTATACTTATTTCAGATATTTTCTTTTTGACTCACAAAGCTCTGTGATAAACTGTTTGTCAAGTTTTGATAATTTATATCCTTCTCTAAAAATTAAAACATCCTTGTATACTTTTCTGTTATCAATGCATTTTTTCTGAACAAGCCCGTATCTATCCAATTTTTTTTGTGATACAGGAGATACCCACATAAATGTATCAGCATTTTCTGAAAGAAGGTCAAATTGACTCGCACGTTCAAATATGAATATGCGACGATTAATATTATCAGGAAGTTCGTCTTTCGCCACTTTTGAAAGAGGTAAGGAAGGAACATAAGGATCTGCGTGGGCAATTTCGATATATGGTGAAAGATCCTCAAAAGTGATATCTTCTTTTTTGGCAAGCGGATTATCCTGGCTCATAATAAGAACATAAGAAAACTCTGCTATCATCTCGTAAGAAAGACTTTTTTCTTCGAGCATTGATTTAAAGAATTTATCGTAATTTTCCGCATATCGGATAATTCCCAATTTATAGTCTTTATCAAGAACATTTTTTATCGTTCTCTGTGAGTTGGTTTCTTTGTAGAATATTTCAGCCGGATCATCGCTGAGGCATTTTGAAAACTCAACAAAAGCATCGGAAATATAACTGGCACGAGGAACAGAAACAGAAAATTTCTGCTTTTTGGGCGAACCTTGCTTATAAAGGTCTTCTACATCATCAATTTGCTTCAAAATGCTTTGAGCATAACTTATAAACTCCTCACCTTCAGGAGTAAGAACCATACCCTTTGCACTACGGTCAAATATAGTAATTCCAAGATGTGATTCAAGTTCCTTAATAGAACGACTTATATTAGGCTGAGCAATAAATAAAGCATCGGCAGCCTTGTTAAGGGAGCCAAGCCTTGCAACCTCAACAGCATATTTCATATGTAGTATATTCATAATAGCACCTACCTTCTTGCTATTTTTGTTTTAAGTATATCATATTTATGCTCGTATTTCAATCCGCACAATAAACAAAATTATTTTTTCTTAAAAATATTTGTAATTATACTTATTTAACATTAATTATAATTTTTCCTTTTTTCATTGCATAATCATAGGCAACTTTTGTACCACTTTTAGGCTGATAATCTGTTAAATCGCTTTTACTGTTTCTACGCCTTGGGGGAAGATAATTCTCGTCGTAATAAACCATGCAGAATTTGCTATGGTTAATCATTTCCCGATTCCGTTCCACATAGGAAGCTCTGCCTGAATTTTTAATCTGCTCCGGATAATATGTAGCCTCGTAATGTTTAATCAAGCTATCTTCATACCAATCGGGAATATGTTGAAATGCTGACCTCACATAAATACGCTTTATGTGAGGATATTTTTCTTTCAGCTTAGTAACGGTTTTATGGCATAAATCATCAAATTCACTTTTGCTGCCGAAATAAAAGTTATTTACACCTTTATCTGTGATTAGCATTTCTATTGTTTTCGCAAGCCTTTCTGCTAATTCGGGCGTTTCGTTTATTTTTCTATTTCCAAAGAAGCAACAAGCATGTAACTTTATATCTTTCATAACATCACCACAAAAATATTATAGATATACTATATATCTATTTGTGACATTATAACACATAATTCCGATAATATAAATACATAATATATTTATTTTGGAGTGATTTTATGGCTATAAAGAGTGTTTCGATAAGAATTGAGGAAGAAATGTTGAATAAAATTGCCTATGTTGCTGATTATGAAGGCAGAAGTGTTAACAGTCATGTGCTTGTTTTAATCAGAGAAAACATTAAGGCTTTTGAAGACGCAAATGGTGCAATCGAAGGCGATATAAACCCTGATGTAAATGTAAAACCTACTCGCAAGTAAAAAGGTGTAGCTATGAACGGCTACACCTTTTACTGTTTTATCTCTTTCTGATAGGATAAGATATGATTTACTTTTTAGATTCTAAAATCAGCTTTCTTGCTATGGTAAATAAGCTGTTGTCAACTGACGGTATATCTCGGTAGCAAGTGTCTTTTACAAATTCTTCATCGGGATTAAATGCAGGATTGACAGATTGATAAATTTTTACTCTTGCATTAAATTCAGCTTTTGTATAATCAATCTCGCCGTTTGCGTACTGTGCGATAATATCTGCAATTATCATTCTGACTTTTTCCTCGTTTTCTATGTAGAAATTAGGTCTTAAATACATATCTCTGTATTGGAATATTGCGTTATTTGCAATAGCGGTAAGTTCTCCGTAGCTGTAACCGCTCGTCTGTCCATTGAGCCAAGCATTGAAGAATATACGGTTTGATTTAGCCTTTGCATCGGCATATCCCATACCATTTTTAACCTCGTCCAAAATTCCGCTGATAAAACTTTCCGCAACTATGATTTGATGTTCTGTTGCATTACAAGGTGCTGATTCTCTCGGAACGGGAGCAGCATTTACTGTAACTATACTTGTGAGCATTGCCAATGTTGTTAAACATATAATTGTCTTTTTCATAAGTCAAAACCTCCGTTTTTTATAATATCTTTGAATACTTTGTTTTCCTCAAATAACAAACTGTCGCACATCATCTTGACACCGAGCCTAAAACCGATTTTGAAATTTTCAACTCCGCTTGCAGCACTTATTTCATCACTTGCATTTACAAGCTCATTAAACAGTTTCAAGTGTTCGCCGGATAATTCTTCTTTCAGCTTGTCCTCGTTAGCGATAAATATGCTTAATGCCTTGTCATAGGGGGTAGCCTTTTTACAGCGTTTTTCATTGGGATTTATATTCCCGTAATACAATTCTTCTATAAAGTTCATTCCTCAAAACCTCCGTACACATATTCACGCATAATGAAATCTTCGGCTCGGTGCTTGATTGAGTTCATTTTTTGTACCCAAGTCATTTGGTCGGTTGCCTTTAACTGTTCCGTAACACCTTCTTGTTCTGCCATTTTTGACATCATATCTTTTAAGGTGCTATGACACGTTTCGTCTATCTCTGCAAGGTGCTTTAACAATGTACCTTGCATAAGCATTGTTGAATAAAACCAATTATGATGTTCTTTCAAAAATGTTCTTCTTAAACTTCCGTACTTTCCGATTTGGTATTCCGTTTCTTCAGGTAGTGCTAAATTGGGAATGTAGTAATCTCCTTGTCTTACATACTCAATGCCGTTTTTAATAAATTTCTCTTTCATGTTGTTTTCGACCTCCATTCGTGATAAAATTGGTTTGTGGTTATGGT
>JAFPAK010000291.1 GCA_017390825.1 Clostridia bacterium | reverse complement strand
TTGGTTGTATCCAGTTCGGGATGTGCAATTTCAAAAGTTCCTATATGGGAACCTGATGTCCCTCGTGCAGGGATAGATTCATACTGCGTTGGATCTTTAGAATTAAAGCTAGTTTGCACAAATATACCTGTTTGACCTGCTATGGGTTCGCCCTTCGCAGCTTTAAGACATACCGCCTTTCTCATTCCACTGTCATTCTCTTGCTTGTGCAGACAACTCTGCACTGCTTTCTCACGAGCTTCTTTTTCAGCTTTAATTCCTTTACTACGAGCGTCTGCTTCGTTACCAAGTGCTGTATGAAGCGCATTACCCATAAATGCGGACAAAGGCTTATTTGTCTCTGTGGAATTGAATCCGTTAACAACATCGTCAGCAGTTAAAAATTTACCTTTGTGCGCATCTTCCGAATCGTTGTGAGTAGCAATGCCAGCATTTACGCCTTGTTTTATAGCTTCCGGGTGAGCGTCTTTAGCACTTTCGTGGTTTTCAAGCGCTGTAATCGTTGCAAATATATCGTCAAGCGTTACATCAGGATTGTCTTCGTTAATGTATCCCGATATTTTGGTGAATGTGTTTAATGCGCCGATGTAATCATACAGGTCTTCAAGAATGCCATTTAGCCCTGTGTCTTCATCACTCACCGGATTTTTTGCTATAAGACCATCCTCTTCGTTGTAAATCTTGGTGAGCAAATCTGAAATTTCTGAAATTAAATCTGAAGTTGTTAGTATGTCTTTTTCATTAAGCATCTTTATAACATCATTAAGATGCTTAATTGTTAATGTTGTAAGACGGTCAAATCGTTCCTGAAGCTGCTTTCCTGTAAGGTTTCCTACTCCATACTGCGATCTTTGATTAGGTCGTATTGCAAGCGATACAACGCCTTGTTCATTTATCTGTGATTCATCAAATGATGGTATGATTTGTTTTTGATTCTGATTCATAGTACCTCCTTAATCCTACCGCTTACCTTATAACGAAATGCAAGGTAATAAACAGAAAACGGTTTTTGATATTCGTCCGAATATAACCAATGCTGCTTTTCTACCCAATGTTTTTCTTTTTCTCTTATTGAAAAGATTGTTTGATCAGTTGTCACAAATGAGAAATCAGAAAAGTCGACGTTTGCAAAAGAAAATAGGTTGCTATTGATTCGAGCAATACTTTTGTAGCCGCTTTTATTTGTTCTTATCCTGACTTTTGTTACCGCTGATACTAACGATTTAGTTTTTATGACGGTAGATTTTTTTATGGTCGATTTATTTAAATGAGGAATGCCGCAATTATCCATCTTTGTTGCAACGCCGCAATAGATAGTGCGATTATCAAATGAATAGCTTGTCGGAAGAATAGTTCCGTCTTCAGAACGTTGATCAAAGTTGAAGGAGCAGATGATTCCGCTATCCGTCCCAAAGAAAAGATTTCTATCGATGTTGACTATGGTTTTTGCAGGATAAAATTCTCCTCCTGTATAGCTTCCTTTGTCCTCGATTATTATAGCTTTTTGCACAAGCTTGCGCTCAATACCGTTATAGCTAACTCCATCCCACGTATTCTTTATGATAAAGCGGAATTCTTTGAAGACATCAATAAAATCGGAACGTTGTTCGTCTGTTATATCTTCTGCCGTTATGATGATATCTTCTGCATTAACGGTAAAGCCTACCAAATCCGCATCAAATAAATACGGATCAATATCAACCGGACTGTTTACCTTGTTCTCGCTGATATATAAATCCGGGTTGTATATTTCTTTAGCATGCGCTACCTCGTATTCTATGCCATCCTTTTTGATACGTACTTTATCAATATCAAAATATTTGTCATAGAAAAGAGGAGAATAATAGTATTCCTTTTTTTGGTCTTCGTATATTCCGATATCGTTCAGATAATACCATTCGTATTCGGGTTGACCAAGATCGTTCGTGTACCGCTGTCTTGCATCGCCTAGGAATATTTCTCCGTCAACAAGTATGACAAGATATCCCTCCCACTCTGCAAGTTGCGCTTTGGTAAGATCGAGATTTACTAGTTTTGCGTCAATCAAGGTAGATCGGTGCTCAACAGCTCGCTCCAAACGAACGGAAAGCTGACCGATTCCTTCCACGCCTAGCGGTGAAATAAATATAGGATCGTCAAGAAAATTAATACAAGCTCCAAGACATCCGTATCCGGTCAATCCCGGTGTGTTAGGATATGTTGTAGGTACATTACTTGCGGAAGTCTCAACACGATTGTGGAAGTATATTGTACTGTCCTGCCTAGCGTGATTCTTCAACGCTGCAAGGGTATCAGCTACCGGAATAAGACCGGTTATGGGTGCATTTTCAACTCCGTCTACCACATAGTCAAGCTCGCCAAAGTACGTGCAATCCTCGTAGCCTGTTGTCTTGTTATATCCGCAATACCAAATAGTGTTCGGATAGTCGGGATTACCGGTGAGAAACACTCTTTTATCAAAGAGGGCTACAACAGTGCACTTGAGTATCCTATTCTTTTCCGAAAGGTCGGTATCATCGTTTTTCTTGAATGTTATTACAACGCCTGCATAACCTTTAGGCTCGTTTCTATTCTCTGGAGCTACAGGAATAGCGTCATCGTTAAAAGTAAGTGTTTTTGTATCGGTATTGATTGTATATGCTGTTGTAGGCGTGTCATATACGCTTACGCTTTCAACAGCATCGTCTGAATACAATGGGTAATCTTTCGTTGTACCATCAGCTACGTAAGTGTGCTTATAATTAGTACACAAAAGATTTATCTGCTCATATTCGATTTTTGTTGTATCTGTTGGTGCCGCATCGCCTATGCCTATGCCGTTAAAAACCGTCGGGCAATAAGCAATATCGGTTACCTTATTTATGGAGCTTCCGCCTGAATATTCGTAGTAATTTTGACCGTCAAGTATATAGAGCTTATTGTTGAATACAAAACTGTTAGACTTGGCGTTTTTCATGCCTTCAAGAATCGGAACAGTTACCTCAGATTCCTTATAATTCACAATAACATTTTTGCCTTCATACATTGATGCAAAGTTGTTGGTAAATTGTAAATATTTCTTGTCATATTCTTTAACAATACGGAATCCTTCAGCTAACTCTGTTCCAATATCTACGGTCACGCTTACAATGCTCTTGATAGGAAAATCCAATATATATTTATGATTATTAAAATCGCCTGCGCCTTCAGCATCTTTGATAACGTTGACCGAGAACTGTAACACGACGTTTGCATTCAAAGGATATTCGTTCCATAGGTAAAGATCGGTGCCGGCGTGGACTATGACGTCCTTATCTCGCTCGCCATTCGCGCCAACATAGGAGAATTCGTGAATTCCGTTTATTGGAGCGTAAATTACCTTGGAATCAGGTCCGATAGTACGTGGGGCTTCAAATCGTCTTCTGAAGCCCGGTATTGTTTCAATAGCATTACCTTCGCCGGTGCGATAATCTTTATACATATTTATCGCATATGCAAATCGATGATCGTTAACTTGAGTATGATCCGAGGAGAAATCTACTCCTCGGAAATCACCGTAGTATCTTGTATATTCATCTGCGCTGCGTACAAGATTCTTTTTAGTCTTCATCGATGTCACCACCCATAAACAGATTGAAATAGTACCGGCGTTAAATCCTTGGACTCCCTCTGTACGCTTGCTGCTCTTTGCATATATAGTGTCATATAATACTGTGCCTTTTCAGCTTCGTCATCAAGCCATACGTACGCTGCCACAAGATTTGGCATCAATTGAGCAAGTTCTTCGTCTAGGTCGATATTGTCATTGTAATCAAACGCAGATGGATCAAATAACCTTGCCTTTTTGATGTAATTTATATTGTATGCACCCTGTTTATCCAAGGGCAAAAGAATTGTATCGCCGTTAAGAATTGAGAAATCGTCGTTGAGATATCTTTCGGACGACAGCTCTAAAGGAGATGAGTCAAATCTTTCAAAATCGTCAACGATCTTAGTCATACAATAGGGTACCTTGACGCTATAAGGAACAACATCATCTTCGTTGTCCGAAAATACTCTATCGTAAAGAGCTACGTTGCGTATCGTGTAGTCGTACTCGCCGTCAAACTCAAGAATTATTTCGCCTGTAAAAACGTGGTTTGGCTCTGTTGCACTATTAACAAAGGCACCCTTGTACTTAATGGTGCCTTTGATTGCAGTAAACGTGCGGAAATCAAAGTTGCCTGTTTTTACAACAATATCATCAATTTGAGTATCGCCTGCAATAGTTTTCTTTGTTCGCATACATACATTGTATGTACCTTTTCCGCATACTTCAAAATAGAAGCTCTTGGCATTTTTAGCCGAAAACGTTTTTTTATCTTGTTTTTCTATTTGTGTTGGAAGTGATTCCAAAAGATTTGCAGGAACAACGTGATTTATAGTTACAAGCTTACGTCTCGGGCGAAGAGCGTTTATCTCGCTCAACGCCCGATTAGTTGCATATATAAATCTGCTAGTTCCGTCATCACCCAAGGTGTCCTCAAAGCCTAACTGCGATACCGCATTATAAAGGTCTTGCAGTTTCATTTGAGTCCTCCTTTAAGTTATTAGAGAGTAGTTGCGTTAGATGCGTCGGATGCGTCAGAAGCTACGCAAAGTGCAATGTGCTTCCAAGTATTGAATCCTACACCAATACGGCAATAGCCGTTCCATACAAGGTTACGAGTGTGGTTGTCTACCCAAGAATTAATGTCAAGAGCAACTCTGTTGTAGAACATAGATCCGGAAAGCTGTGCATTTGCATCGGAAGACATAATCATAAATCTGTCACCCTCGGCATCGGTAACCAACCAGCCGGGAAGAACAACTATTGTCCAATTTCCATACTGAGTATTGATGTCGTTGTTGTTAGAGCCAACAGTACGCTCGGAGCCAACTACCTTCTTGCAAAGTGCCTCAAATTCAGGTCTGTTAGCAGGAATGATAAGAGTATCTGCTACATACTCCATGGTCTCGCCGTTCTCGTCCTTGAAGTTACGAAGTTTGTTTGCTATTTTGTTAAGAACAGCCTCAAACTTTGCTGCATCAAGCTTGCCGTCGGTCTTGAAGTCAGCAGAGAAGTAGTTGGACTGACTCTTGCCGCTCATCTTATCGTTGAAATAAGGATGTGCCTTGTGGAAGAGAGGCTTATCATCGCCGGTGGTAAGATCAACGTTGGTCTTTGCAAATGTGCACTTAGACTTGGTACCGTTAATGAGTGCGGTGCAAGCAAACTTAGTACGAGTCTTGTAGTAAGCACGTACAAACTTGGAAGGCTTAGCCTTAATATTAGCCGCAATACCAATCTTGGAATCGTCTGCCATCTCCTTAGTGATGGTAAATTCCTTCATGAACGTGTGGTGAGAGATAGTCTTAGCAAAGGTCTGACCAACAGTATCGTTCTCAGCGCCGGCGCCTTCAGCTACGCTCTGAAATACGTCAAAATCGGACTCTCCGATTACAGTCTCAGAGTATCTGTTGGACTTCTCGATGTTGAAGAGCGCCTTAAGGATAGGCTCGTTCTTCTCGCATGCATTTGACTCATTCTCGATGAGCATCTTTATAGGGTGGATGAACTTGCCATACATAGCATCGTTCGTGCCAACCATCTTGGAATAGATTATGTTATTAGGCATTGTTTTTTACTCCTTTGTAATTAAAATCTTACGACGAGTGTGTCGCCGATTGCGGTTGCACCGTTAAGATTAACGATTTCAGCAACTCCGGAAGCGGTGGTTTTGGTAACGCCGAGACCGTCGTCACTGATTGTAACTTTATTTCCTACAGCAAGAGATGTAGGTGCTTCGGATGCGTTTACTTCATAGAGCTGATTCGACTCAACTCTGCCAACTGCAACCTCGGTATTAGCTGCGGCATCTGCAATTGCGATGAAGGTCGGCACTACATTAGGCTCGCATCTTTTAAGCTTTCCAGACGCAAGAACAAGCGCCTCTCCGGATTTTACGGCAGAATCACCTACAGGAAGAATCTGAGGCTCATAAACGTTAATTCTGCCGCCCTCTATTTTTATAAGTTTGAACATTTTGATTTACCTTTCTTATTTTGTTTTTTTGTATAGAGCGATCAGTTCTTTATCGCTCTTGTCGGGAAATAGGTCTCGCATCTGCTGCATCTCGGAACGTGTAATCTTCACCGACGTATCCTTTGCAGCGATCGGGACATTGCTTTTTAGGTGGGATTTGGATGCGTTAATAGACTGCTGACGAACAGAAGAGGCAATAGCATCCCTTCTCGCATTTGGATTAGCTGCGTTATAAGCCTCCGATACGGAAAGACCAAGGTCTCTCAGCTCAGCATATCTTTTTACGTTGGGTACGTTTTCAAATTTATCGATGCCCTTTGTCTCGGGAAATAGAGAATGAAGCTCGTTCAGGTCCTTCGCAACCATTCGGTCAAGGATCATCTGATCGTAGTATTTCTTTGCTTCCTCGGTCTTCATATTCTCGGCTCGCTTCTTGAGGTATTCGTCGACGCTAACGTCTTCAGCGTCTGCCGCAAGCTTTGCAAGCCCAAGATCAATGTCTTTCTCGTCAATTCCAACCGACTTAAGCGCATCTCTTATAAGCGCTTCACGGTCATCGTATTTTTTCTTAAGTGAATCGTATCCTTCGTTGGTGTCAACGGTGTTGCTCTCGGCAACCGTCTCGTTTACTGTTTCGGCACTCTGTTCCGTCGCTTCTTTTGCTTCGATAACGTTGCCGTCTTCGTCGTACTCAAGCTCCTCGTCTGAAGTATCCTCGGATTCCTCAACATCATCGTCCGAAGCATCATCCTCTTCATCAAGGTCTTCGGTCTCGGTTTCTACTTCAATATCTTCCTCAAAATTTTCTTCAGCAAGTTCCTGCTCAAGTTCAAGATTTTCTTCCATCTTGTTTCTCCTTTTTTATGCTCGCTTTTTGCGGCTTTTTTCTTACTTCTTACCCTTACCGTTACGAAGGTCGCTGCCCTTCACCACGGTCGCTTTAGGCTGATCCGGTACGCTCTTTGGAGCTTTGATCATCCCGCCCTTGTTTGTTGCAAATCGGTTATCCCTCTTCATTATGGCGTTTCCTCCTTTTTTCAGTATTGGTTTTATAAAAAGAAAGAGCCATCTAGCACCTCTATTGGTACTAAATGGCTCTCATCTCTACGGATATATGGCTCTATATACTTATTCAGTTTTGATTTCCCAAGTTGATCCGCACTTCTTGCACTTAAAGGTCAAGCCTTGAATTTTGCTTTCTTTCAGTACGCCTACGCCCCTTACTTTTTCACAGCAATCCGGGCACACTATCTTGGTTATATCTTTTCTTTCGGTCCTTTTCAATGTAATTGGCATATTATTTACACCTCCAAGGAGATTATAACACATTATTTAATGCGATTTGTATTAGTTTTTAAGAGAATTTACCGTTTTTATAGGTTAAACTAAGCTTTTTCGCAAGTGCTTTTTTCTCATCTACCGTCAAGCTCTGCTTGTTAAGGTAGTTGATGAGCTTTTTCTTGTCGCTTTCGTTGTCGATCTTATATCCGCTATATGCCTGCAGAAGCAGCTTTTTCTCGGTAGATATGTTGAGACTATTAATCTTCTTTATAACCTTTTTCTTCTTGCTTCCGCTTATAGTGTTTCCGTTCTTGTCCTTGTCAGACTCGATGTCTTTGATGGAATAAGCATACTCCGCAAATTTATCAAATCCTACAATGGAATAGATCGTTTTTTTGGTGTCGGTAAGACCAAGCACCTCATTGCCAGCCATTTCACGATACCGATCGTGATAATATGAAATCAAATCAGCCTGTTCCTTTGTAGAACTTCCGATATAGAAACTGCTTGATATAAGACTATCTATTGCATTAACAACCTGTGAATAGGTTTTCATATAGATGTCTTTTTGCTCTGCTGTCAACTCGTAATTTTCGCCGTTGTAAGTAATATGATCAGGAATATCACGAGGTAGCACGCTGTATCCTTCTTTGGTAAGCCTTGTAATCTCATTGATCTGATTTTTTGAAACGGTTTCATCCAACTTATCGTCATAGATCAATGCCATTATGTACGAGACCTTTCCATTGTCTCCGTCTGCAATAGCCTTATCCAAATCGTTCGCAAGGCTCGTCTCGTAAAACATAGAATCTAACTTATAGCTTCCAACAGAAGAAAACTTACCAAC
>JAFPAK010000290.1 GCA_017390825.1 Clostridia bacterium | reverse complement strand
TATAGCCTATACTCATCATTATACAGATGACGAGTATAGGTGTTATTAATTTGCCTCTCAATTAGACTTCCTCACTGTAAAATTATAAACTCTTATAAAGTGCAAGATACTCACCGGCCGATTTATCCCAGCTGTTATCGGTGGTAATGCCTCGCATAACGAGCTTCTTCCACTCATCCTTGATATAATAAAGTCCGAGTGCACGGTAGATAGCGCCGGTCATATCGTGAGCATTGTAGCTCTGGAAGGTATATCCCACACCGTTTTCATCTCCTGCATCGGGGATGGTATCAGCAAGACCGCCTGTTTTTCTTACTACCGGAACAGTACCGTAACGCAATGCTACCATCTGTGAAAGTCCGCACGGCTCCTGCTTTGAGGGCATGAGGAATATATCAGCACCTGCGTATATCTTATGAGCAAGCGACGGAACAAATCCGCGGTAGAATGCAAACTTATCGGGATACTGTTTTGCCTTTGCATGGAAGAAATACTCATACTCCTCCTCACCCGAGCCGAGAATTACAAGCTGCATATTGTGCTGGATCAACTCATCAAACACATAACGGATAAGCTCAAGTCCCTTATGACCTGCAAGGCGTGTAACCATTGCAACAACGGGAATATCCGGTTCTTCGGGCAGTCCCATTTCACGCTGAAGCGCCGCTTTGCACTCTTTTTTACCGGATATATCCTCAGCCGAATAGGTCTTTACGATATTTTCGTCCTTCGATGGATCGTAAACATCGGTGTCTATTCCGTTTAAGATACCGCTCAATTTGTATGAACGAGCCTTCAGAATATTATCCAAACCGTATGCAAACCACGGATCGTGTATCTCCTTTGCGTAGGTCGGGCTGACAGTGGTAACGGCGTGAGCACATTCGATGCCGCCCTTTAAGTAGTTCATATCACCATCGTTATCAACTAAAGAGCTTGCCCAACGGGGAATACCTGCAACATCATCAATAATATCCATTGTGTATCTGCCCTGATACTGAATATTATGGATCGTCATAACAGTTTTAATGTTTTCGTAGCCCGGCTTGCTGTAATAAAACAGCTTCTGATAAACAGGTACGAGCGCCGTCTGCCAGTCGTTGCAGTGAACAACATCGGGAGTAAAATCAATATGAGGAATTATCTCAAGTACAGCACGGGAGAAGAATGCAAAACGCTCTGCATCGTCAAAGTCGCCGTACATATTATCACGCTTGAAATAGTATTCATTATCAATAAAAATAAATGTAATCCCGTCATGCTTGGCTTCAAAGATACCGCAATACTGCGTACGCCACGAAACGGGAACACTGATGCTCTTGATAAAGGTCATTTCACTGCGTAATTCATCGGATATTTTTTTGTATAACGGCATAACAACGCGCACACCGACCTTCTTTTTGCGTAATGCTTTCGGAAGCGCATACGCAACATCGCCGAGACCGCCGGATACCGCAAACGGATAAGCTTCACTTGTTGCAAACAGGACTTTCATTATAAATACCTCCGCAAATATATTATTATTTATATTATACAACATAAAGCGGCTGCTTGTAAACATAAAAATTTATATTTAAGAAATAAAAACCGACATTAACTGACACATATTTAATAATAAAATAGACTGAGAGGTGATTTAGTCTTGGTGGTGTATGCAGACATACTGATTTTTCTTAATACCGTTATAGATTACTGCATCCTGATATCTGCAGGACTTATCATCGGAAGCCGTCCGAAAATATGGCGGCTGATAGCGGGCAGCATTTTCGGCGGAATGTTTTCGCTGCGCATCTTTTTGCCGACGCTGCCGCTTGTTGCCGATACGCTTTTACTGCTTTTGGGCTGTGCGGTGATGAGTATGATCACCTTCGGCTACAAAAATATAAAGAGATTTTTCAAATCAGTCCTGACCGTGTTTGCGGTATCTTTTATATTAAGCGGAATAGCAGCAGCGGTGATGTCGCTGTTTGAAAACAGCGGCATTGCAATGAACAATTCGAGCTTGTATATCAATATCTCGCCACTGATGCTTATATTAATAAGCGTTTTTTGCTACATAATCATACGCATTATCTGCTTTTTCTTTCAGAATACCGAAAATGAAAATGAACTTTACACATTAAAGATCGGATACGGAAAAAAAGAAACAACTTTCATCGGGCTTTGCGACAACGGCAACAGTCTTTGCGACCCGATAAGCGGCAGTCGTGTAATCGTTGCAACGCAATCCGCAGTATCTCCTCTGATTTCGGAATATGATCTTGACGGCAACGGAGAAAAGCCCGACGGATACCGCATAATACCGTACACGGCAGTCGGTGTGTCGGGATATCTGCCTGCATTTCGTCCGAGCAATGTCAACATAAACGGCAGCAGCGCTGAAAGTGTGCTTATTGCTGTTACAAAAGAGCGGTTAAGTGACGAATACAGCGCAATTATCAACGCAAAAATTATTAAGGAGCTGAGGTCATGAATTTATTTCAACACATCAGACATTTTCTATCTGCTTTTTTTCGCCGACAGAAGGTATATTATATCAACGGTCCTGATTATCTGCCACCGCCTCTTGCCGCCGACGAGGAGTCGAGGCTTATTACACGGTTTGAAAACGGGGATATATCAGCAAAAGATACGCTTATAGTACACAATCTGCGGCTTGTGGTATATATATCACGCAAATTTGATGCGGCAAGTGCAAATATAGAAGATCTTATCTCTATCGGTACAATAGGCTTAATAAAAGCAGTCAACACCTATCGCAGCGATAAAAAAATAAAGCTTGCAACATATGCTTCACGGTGTATTGAAAATGAGATCCTGATGTACTTGCGAAAGACCAACCCGATAAAGACAGAGGTTTCGTTTGATGAGCCGCTGAATGTGGATTGGGACGGTAATGAGCTGCTACTTTGTGATGTTCTCGGATCGGATGCAGACGAGGTAAACCGTGATGTTGAAGCAGAGGATGAGCGGCGTACCGTTTGCCATCTTGTAGATGCACTTCCTTACCGTGAAAAGCGGATAATGCAGATGCGTTTCGGCTTTGCAGGATACGAAGAGCACACACAAAAGGAGGTTGCCGACAAGTTGGGTATTTCACAAAGCTACATATCACGGCTTGAAAAGAAAATAATCGGCAGACTCAAAACCGATTTCGAAAGAATAAACAATTGAAAAAACGGCTGCCGCATCAAATTAAATGCCGCAGCCGTTTGCTATTTTATTTCTATTTCGCCGTGTTCCTTTTCAAATTCCTGGATACACTTGCGTATCAGATATAGTATCTGACCGTTTCCCGAACGTCCCTCGAATTTTGAAATATAATGCAGCTTGTAGTGAAGCTCCGGATCGACCTCAATGCCCAAATGCTTATTATTCTTGTTTCTCAAACCAAACACCGCCAAAGTAATCTTAATTTAAGTAGATTATAAGATTAATTTGTGTTATAATGTCGGCAGTATACTTATATTAAGTATACTAAATCTTATTTTAAGGAGAAAAACAAAATGAAAGTTGCAATCATCGGTTCAAGAAAACTGCACATTGAAGATCCGGGAATATTTTTGCCCACCGACACAGACGAAATAGTATCGGGCGGAGCAAAAGGCAT
>JAFPAK010000289.1 GCA_017390825.1 Clostridia bacterium | reverse complement strand
TCCTCTATAGCTCAGTTGGTAGAGCATGCGGCTGTTAACCATGCCGAGCTCGACCGCTGCCAGCGGCAGGAAGAGGGAGAGCGTAGCGCTGACAAAAGAAAAGGAGTATTACAAGGCAACTTGTTGCCGTAGTAAGATGACTATTTCTTTTAGTCGGTCGTTGGTTCGCCCGAAGGGAAAAAGCTAGATATTCCTCAATAGCTCAGTTGGTAGAGCATGCGGCTGTTAACCGCAGGGTCGTTGGTTCGAGTCCAACTTGGGGAGCCAAGATAAAAAAGTCGACATTTTCGAGAATTTCGAAGATGCCGATTTTTTTGTTTTAAAAATATTTGGCAACAATACTTGACAAAATGGCAAGTATGTGATATGATGTATTTAGTCAGTAAAGGAGGTACTATATATGGGAAAGGAATTAGGTCAAAGAATCTTAAGTGCTATACGAATAAGAGGCATTTCTCAAAAAGAGTTAGCTGCAACGATCGGGGTTACCGAGGGAGTTATTTCAAGATATGTATCCGGTGAACGTGATCCTAAACCTGAAATGATTGCGAATATAGCCACTGCATTGCATACTACATCAGATTATTTGCTTGGCATTGAAAAGGATGATTTTGATTATCCGAGAGTTCGCAGGTTGATTGCTCGAAATGCATCATCTATGACGGAGTTGGAAAAGAAAGAACTTATCAATGCTTTGTTTGGGGAGGAATAACAAGTGGGAATATCTTTATCTCATCGTAGATATGAAGAAATAAAAAGAATAATAGTTGATTTATTTGTCAAGTACGATGTGACTTGCGTACCGGTAAACGGATTTGAGTTGGCTACAAAAATGGGAATTAAAATTATTCCGTATTCCGCCATTCCTTTTACAAAGAGATATTTGCTTTTCAAAAAAAGCGAAGATGGATTTTGTGCAGAGAAAACACTTGGAGAATGGTATATCTACTATAATGATGAAATGGATTACGGTCGCATAAATAATACTATTATGCACGAAATCGGCCACATTGTTTTAGATCATAGTGAAGATAGTGAACTTGCCGAAAAAGAGGTGCGGTTCTTCGCAAAATATGCGCTTGTACCACCTGTTCTTGTGCACAAGTTAAAGCTGAATGATCCATATGACATAGCTGATGTTTTTGATGTGAGCTTTGAGGCTGCTTGTTATGCGTTGTCTTACTACAGGAAATGGCTCCAATATGGTTCTAATGATTATACAGATTATGAAGTCAAGTTACTTCATTTATTCGAAATAGCGTAAAGGATGGTGATGTTAATTGATTGTAAAAAATAAAAAGCACATCAATAAACTGTTGGCGCAGTGAATTGATATGCTTCTCGGCAGAATATGCTATTACATATTCCTTTTGGGTACGAATATGATAGCATATTTCTGTCTCTTTGTCAATCCGTTCGGGCGAAAAATTTTGCCTGCCCGGATCGGTTTCTGCTTTGGGCAAGCAGAGAAAGGGACATAAATATGTCTAAAGAAAACAGCACCCGCAATGGGTGCAAGGATGTTTTTCACGCATTTTTGGTAAAAAATGCGCAGTTTGATACCGAACTTGAAATCCCGTGTATCAAACCGGAAAGCAGTATTCCGCAAAAGCTGATTCCATTTTCAAAGGCAGTTGGCGGTACGGATTACAATTGCTTCGTTCACTTCTATGAGGACGATGCAAACTTTGAAAGATTATGGAACAATCCACAGAAGTATCTGCCAGTCCTACATAAATACAAGGGCGTTATCACGCCGGATTTCAGTCTGTATCGTGATATGCCGCTTGTAATGCAGCAGTGGAATACATACCGAAGCCGAGCGATCGGTCATTGGTTGCAGGAAAATGGTATCCCGGTAATACCGAATGTTCGGTGGGGAGATGAACGAACCTACGACCTATGCTGTGCGGGCGTACCGAGAAACAGCACCATCGCCATTGGCTCCCACGGCTGTATCAAGCTTTTGCAGGAACGACCGTATTTTATAAACGGTCTTGACTATGCAGTGCGAAAACTTCGCCCGAAAATTGTCATTGTTTACGGAACGGCACCAGAGTGTATCTTTGATAAATACCGAGAGCAAGGCATAGAAATCATGCAATTTGATAGCGTCTATATGGCTACTCACCGAAAGGCGGTGAGTGCCTAATGGGAGCTGGAATTCACGGCGGATTCGGTAAAACTTTTGGGGCTGTAAAAGCACAAAATTTGTTAAGTGAATCCAAACTACGGTATTCAAAACAAAAGAAAGAACCAATATTCACTAAAACGGGACATGTCACCGACCAAAGCATTTCTGCCCGGGCGGAATTCTTCTTGGGGAAATCAGTTGCAAAACTCGAAAATGTTCTTCATAGACATGGATATGAGACAGTGCGTCGACCGTCAAAATACTCGACATCAAAAGCAAAAATAATCGTGACCACAAATCCCAATAAAGATAGAAATATTACGCAAATTCAAGTATCCCCGGGAAGCAAAAGGCACGGAAATGTTCCATATGTAAAAATCAGCACATCTGATGAGGGTAAATTCAAAATAATCGGTTCATCAGAGTCCGAATATAAGTCTGATGGAAAAGAAACTGCAAAATTGATTTTTAGGAGGAAAAGCTAAGATGATTATCAAACCTTTTGTTGGCTACAACAATATTACCTTAAAGATGAATATTGAAGATGTAAAAAAAATACTTACCTTGGAAAACACAAAATTCGTTTGTGAACATTGGCCGAATAAGGGTTGTATACCGGAGGTCGCCTGGGATATCATTAGAATAAATGATAAAATAAGTTTATTTTTTGCAAAAGACAAATTGTTTAAAATTTACTTTGAAAATGATGAATCTGCTTGCTTGGATAATGGCATCACATATAATATGGCGATTGACGAAGCGATGAAAATAGATTCCTCTATCAGATACGATGATTGGGAAGAAGAATATATTTCCGAAAATGGATATTGGCTTGAAACCGATGTCGAAACTGAAAAGATTATTTCAATTTCAATATTTATTAAAGAAATCGAAAACGATGATGAGTTTTACAGATATCAGTGGTGCGAAAAATGAATAAATTTGAATTGTTTTGTATGGTGTTCTATGTTCTTGATGCTGATTGGGATGATACGAAAGATGCTGTTGTTGGTGAATACCTAAGTAGTGCAAATCCGTTCCTTTTTGCTGACATTGGTTCTGCCGATCCAACTGTTTTTGCACACTTTTGTGAGGTAATCAATAAAGAGATTACGGTTGAAACCAGTTATTCACTTGCACAAAAATATATTGCAGATTTGAATAACGAAAGTATCACAAAAGCGTTTTATACCATAAGTGAAGATGATTGGTTTGAAAGTGTTTCTGATTATCTCTCACAGGAGCATAAGGGGAGTAACTGATGTTTATTATGGCGGGGTGATTTCTCGCCCCGCTAAAAGTTCTTGATAGGAATATTATCAAATAGGAAAAGAAGGTGACCGGATGACCTATATAAAACAAGTTCGTGAATACTGTGAAAATCATAAGGGTACAATTATTGATGTTTCAAAAGTTAAAGACGAAGAATTTGCTGAGATTCCGTATAAAACGCTTTTGAAAATTCTTAATCGTTTGGAAGAAGAGAAAATTGTGACTTCGGTTTCAAAGGGCGTTTATTCTATCGGTAAACTCAAATCCGGCAGTCAGCCGAATGTGTTAAAGCAGTATGTTGGTAACGGCAGGGGCATGGTTTTCGGCTATATGCTTTACAACAGTATGGGAATTTCAAATTATCATCCGCTTATAACCGAGATTTATACCAACGCTATGTCATCGGCGCACAAGAATATTGAGAACTACCATTTAACAAAGGTTAATTTAGAATTTACTGATGAAGTAATTGAGTTTATTGTATTGTTGGAATTACTTAAAGATTTTTGTAATATAAAAGCGTGTAATGTTTTAAAATTAGATAGCGCTGTTTCAACTTTGTTAAATCGTTATTCAGATGAGCTTTTTGAAAAAGTTATAAAAGCAAAAGATTATCCTTTTTCAGTAATAACAATGCTTGAAAAGAAACTGAACGAAAAGGGCATTTCAAATCGTTGTAGAGATATTTATTGCAAGATTCATAATTGTGCTATTTCGGTGTTGTAAATTATAAAAGTCATTGTGCCATTTAGTGGTTGCTCAATCTTGAAAAGCAAAATCGAAAAAGACTGATTTTTTATCAAAATATCCATTGTGCTATTTCGGTGGAGAGGGTCAAAAATCCCGTTCACGTAAGTGGGCGGGATTTTTACTTTTTACCTCTTACTTCTTCACTCTTACCTAAATTGCATTCGGGATTTTTGGGAAGTAAGAAGTAATAGTGAATAGTGAAGAAGTATTGCCCTTCCACCGCTTTTGTGCTATACTTGCGCTGCAATAGGGACAAAAAATTTATTATAAATGAACCTTTTGGTGTGTTTTTACGACTATATAAGTGAAACCGGTTTTAAATAACTTATAGGAGGTGAGGCGATGTCTAAATTTGAAGATTTGCTTTTCTGTAATCAATTGTCTGTTGAACGATTTGTGAAATTTAGGATTCCAAATGTTTCAGATGCGGAAGATATTCTGCAAGAGGTGTTTTTAACTGCATTTAAGAACTTTGGGCAACTTAAAACAGAAGCATCTTTCAAAGCATGGATAATAGGTATTGCACGACATAAGTGTAATGATTATTTTAGGGGAAAATCCAAAGATTTAGAAATACCTATAGAAGAATTAAACGAATTCGGACTTTCGCAAACACGATTTGGATATGTTGAGAATAATACAGTCAGCGATGTATTGGAGGCGCTTGGTGATAAAGATAAACAAATTCTTTATCTATCATATTGGAAAGAGTTGCCTCAAACTGAAATTGCAGCAAGGTTGGGTATTCCTATTGGAACTGTCAAAAGTCGCTTATATACTGCTAAACAAAATTTCAAAAGGATATACCCAACAAACACTTATATTAGAAAGGTTGATGATATAATGAAAAAGTTGCCAGAAAGATTACCTGAATATAAAATAGAAAAATCCGTTGAAGCACCTTTCTCGGTCAAATGGGAAGAATTATGGGGATTATTTATTGTCCCTAAGATAAGTGAAAAATGCATATGGGGAATTTATGAAAACGAAACAAAAAAATGTTCTGAATGGGGTGAAATGGAAGTTGTCGGAAAAGCGATAGTTCATGACATTGAAGGTGTAGAAATTAAAGAATACCGCCACAATCATTTCGGCGAAGGAAAAGATGATGCAGACCACTATTACGTTGCTCAACTTACTGATAATCACTGTCGCATTCTTGCTGAGAACTATGTTAAAAACGGAGTGCGAAAATACTTAACATTTCTCGACGGTGATGACTTTATTGCGGAATGGGGTTACGGTGAAAACAATTGCGGAAAAGAGACAAATCTGACTGTAAAAGGAAAAATATCTGAATATGTTGGAAAAATCATAGCAGAAAACACAAATCAATTATTTGATATTGTTGGAAGATATACTGTTGCAATAAACGGCAGAAAATATGATACAGTAAGAGTATTAAGTCTTGATTCATATTACGGTGAGTATGTTTGTTGTGAACAATATCTTGACGCAAACGGACGAACAATTCTTTGGCGTAGATTCAACCGTGATGATTGGGCAATAAAGCGTTATAAAAAGAAATGGAGCGAACAACTCCCCAACAACGAACAACTAATTATTAACGGAGAAACTTATGTTCATTGGTATGATTGCATAACGGACTATATATTATAAAAGCGCACATATAGAAAAAAGTTTTAATATTAGTCATGTTTTAAAAATTCATTGGTTTTCAGGCACATTTAATCTGTGTCATTAAGTTCAAACGACCCAAACGAAAATCCGTTCACGAAAGTGGGCGGTTTTTGTTTGTATTATTCATTTAAAAGAACGGATTTTCAAATGAATAATGAAGTCGCTTCGCTGATGAATGATGAATAATTATTGTGACTTCGCCTCGGTTTTCTTTTTATTAAATAAAATCTAATTTTCTGTTTTTCTATACTCACTTGGTGAGCAGTTGTACTTTTTCGAAAAGGCTTTGGAAAAATAATTCTGTTCTGAAAATCCGCATTCGGCTGCTATTTCTTTAACCGACAGTCTGCCGTTTTTTAGATGCTCCGCCGCTTTAACAAGGCGAATATCCATGAGCGCACTCATAATAGTAGTACCGTATTCGCGCTTAAAACATTTAACAAGCTTTGACTGACTGCAAGAAAATTTTTGAGCTAAAACATCAAGGGTAATTTTAGAAGCGTAGTTTTGCTTGATGTATTTCATAACAAGTTCTGCCTGTTTTGCATTTCCGCCAAACAAACGGTTTGTTTGTGTTACATATTCTGCTATAACACGCATTATAAGTATGTATGAATCAAAAAGTTCTTCGGGTACTTCGCCAATGCTTTCAAAGATTTTTCCCACTTTGTTTTCGTCACTGACAACCCTCGCAAGCGATTGTGTAATCTGTTTTGAATATTTCTGTTTATCATCGCAAACCTGACCCATCATCAAAAATCCTGAAAGAATACCGTAATGATAAATTGGCGCTACTGCCTCAAGTAACCCGTGCACACATCTGTAAACTGCCATTTCTCCCGTAGTTTTTACTTTTTCGAATGCGAGTCTGTCGTTTTCTATACATTCTTTTTTATTATGTATA
>JAFPAK010000288.1 GCA_017390825.1 Clostridia bacterium | reverse complement strand
CACCGTCACCTTCAGCACCAAAGAATATAGTCGAGCTTGAGGTGGGTGTAACTCCGATCTCAGCAAATGACAGTACACATTCCGTTGTACCTGAACCAAGAGTAAAGTTCTTCTGAACACCATTAACCTTTACTACAAGCGCAGTCTTTTGGTTCGCCGAATTAGGTGTTACTGTGAATTTCAGCCCATCGTATGCCGCTATATTGTTATTGTTTGATGTGATAAGTTTCGCTCCGCTTGACTTTGTTGCGGTAATACAGTTTGTACCCTTTGTAAGAGTTGAGTTTTCATCCCAGTAATTGGTGTTTACATCCCAGTCGATGACTATGCTGGATGCTGTAGTGCCGCCGGTACTGCCGCCGTTTGCGGTTGTGGGTGTAGTTGTAGTCGTCGTTTTGGACGTTGTAACCGTCGGCATGACGGTGTTTCCGGAAAGAATGCTTATTACGCTGTCAAGATAGCTTGCCGATACGCCGGTATCATTCACCAAATAATTATACATCTGCTCTGCAAGCGTGCTGCCGGAGGCTTTCTTAATTTTAGGCAGATAATCATTCAAAGCATCGTGACCTCTAGAACCGCCGATATTTCCGAAATTAGTGAAGGAGAAGTCGCGCACTAGGTCAGACTCAGATACTCCGAGCAGACCATTGATGAGAAATGCGATAAGTCCGGTTCTGTCAGCTCCTGCGCTACAGTGGAATACAATCGGATAATTATTTTTGTCTGCAAGGATTTTAAAAACATCTTTGACTTTTTCCTTGTTTCCCGTTAGTCGGTTACCGCCATTCACCATTGGAACATTACAATATTTCACAGAACTGCCGAGTGCGCTTGAACCGACTCCTTTCTCGGTGGTCTCTCGAAGGTCTATCTCCGTCTTTATACCGAGGTCATCGAGCATAGTGCTTTTACCTGTATCTGAAATGGAGTCCAATTTTGCCGTGCGGTAGAGTAAACCCTGCTTGACGCTTCCGCTGCCTGTGCTCCAGCCACCGATGTCACGGCAGTTGGTGACCTTACTTATATACAGATTGCGCGGTGCAGAGCTTGAAGTTGTAAAACTACTTGTGCTGCTGACTGACGAGCCGCAAGATACCTGCCAGTAATACTTAGTGCCTATCTTAAGATTATATAAGCTAAGCGACTTTGAAGTCGTTGTATATGTTTTTGCGTCCGACAAATTGCTGTTTTCGCCGATTTTCACCGTATATGTTCCGCTGACACTTGACGTCCAACTCAAAGTGATTGCCTTCGGATGGCTCAATTCCTCTGCGCCTCTTGCGTACTGCAGGATTTTCTCAGTTTTATCGTTCAATGCGCTTTGCTGCAAATCAGTGTGTATCTGCACGTTGTTGCCGAGGTCAGCAAGTTTTATAGTTGAACTAGAGCCTGATGCTGTTGTATTTGTAACAACCTGACCGCTGCTTGTTGTGGTTACAGTTGCGGTTGTTGTACCAACTGTAACGCCTGAATCCTCGGTTTTCTTACCGCCGTAAATTGGATCATCGATCCAGTTCTGGGCCATATCAGCACCGTCAGATAAGCCTTTGCCATACCAATAGTTGTATGAGTCAAACAAAGTTTTGTTGTGGGTAGCGCCTGAATTAGGCTTCTGATATACACGGATATAGTCTATAAGCAAGTGCTGCGGCCATTCATCCGAATAAAAACGATATTCTGTACCTGCACCGCCAATAGCATAGTTAAGCAGGAAGTAATGTTCAAAATCATTGAAAGGGTTACCCTCTGTTTCAAGCTGTGTTTTGTACATTTGATACCACTCATTATTGGTACCACCGCATTTCTGTTCAGCTTTTTTCAAGAGAGCTTCATCTGATGTATCAACAGTAATACGAACAACGCCGTCCATAGTGAACTGGATCTGATTTTCTTCCCAGATCATACCATAGGTATGCCATTCATATCCAAGTGGCTGACTCTTTGTGTTGTAGATGTTACCCGGATCAATAGGCATATCATGGAACTCACCAGCGTCGCTCTTTGGACCACAATGAAGATGAACTTCGTATTCTTTATCTTTATTCTTTTTTCCCCACGGTGACTCTGTTTCGTTTGCAGAGTTTACGCACATCATTTCCATGAAGTCGATCTCACCGCAAGCAGGCCAGTTTGAACCGCCCCGATTAGGATCTTTACCGTATTTATCCCAGCCGCAGGTCCAGAATGCCGGCCAAGATGAGCAAGCAGTAGGAAGCTTCGCTCTTACTTCAACCATACCATATTTGAAAACTTGCTTACCTGAACCTTCAATTGACGCACTTCTTACATCTCTGGTCTCCTTTGAAACCTGACCTGCCGGCATAACATTACCGTTCTTATCAACAACAGTACATTCGCCGAGGATGTCAAGCATACCATCGTGAACAGATACATTGTTAAGCGTATAAGTCTGTCTTTCACCATTGCGGCCGCCCTGATCAAGTGTCCAGTTCCAAGGGTTTACACCGGCACCGTCAAACTCATCTGACCAGACGAGCGTATAATCGTCTGCCAAAACGCTGGGTGCTGCCATAGCTCCAATTACAGATATTATCATTACAAGTGATAATATAATACTTAATATTTTTTTCATAAATAATTCCTCCTTAATCGAAATGCACAAAAATCATCAATAAGATAGATTTGTTTAGGCTATCTTAATTGTAAATCAATATTTACCATATCACAATAGTACTTAACGGCTGTGTTTCAAGACTCAAATTCACCGTATTGGTGAATTTGAGTCAAAATAAAACTCCTTCCGTTTACACTCGGAAGGAGTTTTAAAATTTACTTATACTTTATACTTTTCAGCCGTTTTTTCCGCATCCCTGACGATTTTGCGGAACCTCTCATTATTACGAAATTTTTTAAGATCGTCCGCCGAAAAATAATCATTGAATATTTCGGGATATATATCGTTGGTCTTTCCTGTTTTAAAATTAAGCCCGTAAAACCAACTGTCAGTAAACCTTTGCATGGATTTGGAATAATACTTTTTATAATAATCTGCCGCCATATCAAGCGACGAATACGCAGCCTCGACATTTCCCATTCGCCAATGGCACGTAGCAATGCGTGCACTTGTTCTGCAGGCAAGAGCATTGAATTCGCAGTAGTCGTGCCCGTTAAAACAAGCCTTTAATACATTAAGATAGCGCTCATATGATTCAAGTAAGCGGGAATTATCATATATACGTTCATAATGCTCGCACATGAGAAATAGCGTCTTGAATATCGAATACATCGTGCGTGCAATATAGACATGCAGATTATCGTCATCCGAGGCAATGCAAGAAAGTGTTTCAAATGCGCCCCATATATTCGGCTGATTGTTTGCAAGCTCCATAGCTTTGTCAAGCTCGCCGATTGCAGTATAATATTTTACCATCGTAATGATTACCGCATATACACGGGCACGATCCGGGCATTTGGAGATAACCCGTGAACTCAAGGTTTCAAGCAGGTTAGCATCGTTCGGATCGTTTTCATTGGCAAGCGAATTGATATACCACTCTGTTATTTTATTGCTGTTTGGTAGCTTTTCATGCGCCTCAAAGATAAGCCGTTTTGCTTCCTCGTAACGATGGTTGAAGATAAGAGAATTGTACTTTTCTTCCACTAATGCTTCGTATTTTATATCATTTGTGATGCGATCATAAAATAGCTCGTCGATCGAAACGCCGAAGAACGCCGCAATTTTTGGCAGCGTATATACATCCGGTACACGGCTGCCGTTTTCCCATCTAGACACGGTCTGGTGACTGATATGCATATACTCGGCAAGATCACGCTGCGTGATATTATTCTGCCTGCGGAGTCGCTTGATATTTTCATTGATACTATATTCCATATTCTACCCCATCATATTCATTAATATAATAAAAATCCATATTGTAGGTCAGCTTCATCACAAAAGTATAAAATGCTTTCTGCGACTTTCGATAATGCCTTCCCGACACAGCTTACTGATCTCTGCAGACAGACCGCTTCTGTCTACCTCAAGATAATCAGCAAGCTCCTGACGGTCAAAAGGTATATCAAAACTGCTGCTGTTTACCTTTTTTGCATAAAGCATAAGATATGTCATCAGCTTCTCACGCGTTGAACGCTTGGAAGTCACCTCTATTTTTTGTTGGAACATAATAGCTTTAGTGGCAAGATCCTTCATCAGATTGAAGATCAGCTGCTGATGAAATCCGCAATTGTGTTGGCAGGTGTGCAATATATGATCACAATCAATGAGCATAACTTCACACGGTTCACTGGCTATCACCTCAACCGGCAAAGTTCGGATTTCAGCACAAGCAAAAGCTTCGGCAAAAACCTCACATGGCGACACGACCGACAGAATACTTCTGTTGCCATAATAATCTACTTGAACTATCTGTGCAGAGCCGGAAAGCATTATCCCGATATATTTTGCAGGATTACCCTCGGCAAAAATGGTGTACTTTTTATCGAAAGATACTACCCTTGCGCCAAGACAGGAAAGCATCGCTATAAGTTCTTCGTCATTGATTTGATTGAAAAGAGGGCATTTGCGTAATACACTAAAATATTTTTTCATAAAAATCTCCGTTTGTTGAAAATTCAACAGACTTACTGTGCTAATTATACTATAATGAGTACAGAAAATCAAGGAGGAAACATAAATGATCAGAAAAATAATAAAAATAGATGAAGAAAAATGTAACGGTTGCGGTGCTTGTGCTGCTGCCTGCCATGAAGGTGCTATTGAGATGGTAAACGGGAAAGCAAAGCTCACCCGTGAGGATTACTGCGACGGTCTGGGTGATTGTCTACCCGCTTGTCCGGTAGATGCCATCACCTTTGAAGAGCGTGAGGCCCCTGCTTATGACGAGGATGCAGTTCGTGCGGCAAAGATGAAAAAGCATGGTGTGAAGTTACCGTGCGGATGTCCCGGAACACAGTCTAAAGCAATAAAGCGTGAGACTCCCTCGCAAACGGTAAAATCAGCATCTGTTACTAGTCAGCTTTTGCAGTGGCCTGTACAGATCAAATTAGTGCCGGTTAATGCGCCTTATTTTGATAATGCCAATCTGCTCGTTGCCGCTGACTGTACGGCTTTTGCCTACGGCAATTTCCACAACGAGTTTATCCGTAATCATATTACACTTATCGGATGTCCGAAATTAGATGAGGGCGATTATGCCGAGAAGCTCACACATATAATTGCTAATAATAATATTAAAAGTGTAAAGATCGTTCGTATGGAAGTGCCCTGCTGTGGCGGTATTGAAAACGCTGTCAAACGTGCGTTGCAGGCAAGCGGCAAGTTTATTCCGTGGCAAGTAGTTACTGTTTCCACAGACGGAAGAATTCTTGAGTAATGTCGTTGAAATTTCTAAAAGTTTATGATATAATCCATTTAGTGTAGCATTTTAGAGGTGAAAAATCATGAATATCACAAATGATATCAAATATATCGGTGTCAATGACCGTAAGATAGATCTTTTTGAAGGTCAGTACAAAGTTCCTAACGGGATGGCTTATAATTCCTATGCCATAATTGACGAAAAAATCGCAATCATGGATTCTGTTGAGGCCAGCTTCACAGAAGAGTGGCTTGGCAATATCAAAACTGTGCTTGCTGGCAGAACGCCCGACTATCTTATAGTACAGCATATGGAGCCGGATCACTCTGCAAATATCATAAATTTTGTAAACGCTTATCCACAGGCGAAAATCGTCGCTTCTGCCAAAGCTTTTGTGATGATGAAAGGTTTTTTCAATACTGATTTTGCCGATAAACAAATAGTGGTAGGTGAGGGCGATACCTTGTCACTCGGTAAGCACACGCTTACTTTTGTGACTGCACCGATGGTACATTGGCCGGAGGTCATCGTTACCTATGACAGTACTGATAAGGTGCTGTTCTCGGCAGACGGCTTCGGCAAGTTCGGTACATTTGATACTGACGAACCATGGGCAGATGAGGCAAGACGCTACTATATCGGTATAGTTGGAAAATACGGTGTTCAGGTGCAAAATCTCCTGAAAAAAGCTGCAGGGCTTGATATTAGTATCATCTGCCCGCTCCATGGTCCTGTCTTGACCGAAAATCTCGGATATTATCTTGATCTTTATAACACATGGTCGAGCTATATACCTGAAGAAGATGGCGTTTTGATTGCATATACCTCTGTCTATGGAAATACTAAAAAGGCGGTTATGCAGCTTGTAGAGAAGCTGAAGGTAAACGGTTGCCAAAATACAGTCGTTTACGATCTTGCAAGATGCGACATGGCGCTAGCTGTTGCAGATGCATTTCGTTACAGCAAGCTTGTTCTTGCTACTACTACCTACAATGCGGATATCTTCCCGTTTATGCGTGAGTTTATTGACCATTTGACCGAGCGCAATTTCCAAAACAGAACTGTTGCGCTCATCGAAAACGGCAGTTGGGCACCTATGGCAGCCAAGGTGATGAAAGGTATGCTTGAAAAAAGCAAAAACCTCACTTTCACTGAAACGACTGTTAAGATCTTATCCGCTCTGAACGATGAAAGCACTGCACAGTTGGAAAAACTCGCAGATGAGCTTTATAAAATTGAAACAACAAACACCGATAAAGGAGGTGAAACAAAAGTGAAGTATGTATGCGATGTATGCGGTTGGGTTTATGATGAAACCGTCGGCGATCCTGACAACGGAATCGCTCCCGGCACTAAATTCGAGGATCTTCCCGAAGATTTCACCTGCCCACTTTGCGGTGTAGGCAAAGATAATTTCAGTGCTGAATAAAGCATCCTTGCTGTAATAAAGCAATAAAGTAACAAAGCGACCAGCAAATTCTTGCAGGTCGCTTTGTATTTATATCAATCAAAATACTTTCTGAACGAAAAGCGGTCTTCAAATATCCAGATCTTTTCAAAAAGTTTGGTACTCAATCCTATAAGAGAGCCGTTGGCTAAAGCGCAAAATACCGTGCCGAGCTTTATTCCTTCAAAATGCCACAAACCGAAAAACAGAAATGAAAGGGCTATGCTGATAAGACAGCTTGTACAATCATATGCTGTTTTGAATTTATGAATATCAATATTGAATTTAGCCGAAACTTCTTTAACAAACATTTCATATGCTTCGGGAGAAATATATGTATGAAACACCAACGAAACACCCATAGAGCAGATCAGCATACCGACAATATAAAAAATATATTTTTCAAACACTCCGTTTAAAGGGATAAGAACAGCCATCGCAATCGCACCATCCAGCATAAAACCATATAAAATGACTGTGACAAAAGAAATATGATAGCTTCACCTTTTGAAGGATGATCATCATTAAGAACAAGATAATTGCTTGCAATGTGTATTCCGCCATGCCAAAGCTGAAGAACGGCAGAAATTCGGATATCATCAAATGCAGAATATATGCCGGTGCAACTACCATGGAAACGCCGAAATCCACGCGCTCCATACATGCTGTACCCCATGCAATCGCCAGCAAGCCCAGAATATAGGCAAGCTCTGTGTAAAATACTTTCTTTTTCATACTTTCTCCTCAAAAAAAACAAAACACGCACCGTGTCACCTTTATAAAATTTATCATAACAGAAGCTTGCGGTTAAATCTAGTGTTCTTTACAATGAATAGCGAATAATCATATATTGCCGATGTGAGCGGGATGGATCACTTTGCCGAGATCACAGACTATACGGGATAAACTCTGTTTGTCTGCGGCAAAACTTCATTTTATCAATGAAGGCGTGCATATGTTCTCCCAAAGCATCGTGCTTTGGTGATCAACATCCTGCACAATTGATGATAATAAAAACCGCTTGAATTTTCAAGCGGTCTTACTGTTTATTCCGTATGTTCCCGTGATCGGATCTTGAAAAATCGGAATTTGCGGTGTGGCAAAAGTAAATACCACAAACAACACACCGATCAGGCAGATCACCGCAAAAGCAAGCCACGGCCTTTTGCACTGAAGACTGCCTTTTTTGAACAGACGTGTTTCCAAAAGAAATGCCGCCGCTGCCGATACAAAGAAGATCGCAATGTTGACCAAGTCAGGGGATTTGCCGAATACGCCGTTATAGGTATAAAACAGCACGGGAATCAGCACAAGTCCTGTCACAATTCCCGCCAATTTCACACACCAAAAGTTTTTATAATCTTTGAAAAATCGGCTTTGTATCAACGCAAAGATGAACAATGAAAAAAACAGCAGCTTCATGTGTTCCCAGGTGGATTCGTTTACACCGGAAAAGGGAGCAATCAGGATATTCTGATTCGTCCAGTCATACAGAAAATGAAGCAGCGTTCCGCCGAGTGCTGTAACAGCATAGCCTGCAAACTGCCAAAGTGATAGATCTCGTTTCGTAAAGCTCACCGCCTATAATGATTATTAAAATCTTATGCGCAGGCAAACGCCTTTATTCTGCCGCAATCCACACAGTTGAACTTAATATAAAAATAAGTATAAAAAAGTATTGACTCTGACGTAACGTTATACCTTATAATGTTTAGCATAGAGGTGATCTTATGAAAATGCACATCAAGGAATTTGCAAAGCTTTCGGGTGTCAGTGTACGCACACTGCATTATTATGATGAAATCGGACTGTTAAGGCCTGCATCTGTTGATGAGCAGAACGGCTATCGATTTTATGATGACGATTCACTTGAACGTATGCAAGAGATACTTTTCTACCGTGAGCTTGACTTTCCGCTAAAAAGTATTTTGGAAATTCTGTCCTCTCCAAATTATAATAAAAAGCAGGCCCTTGCCGATCAGAAAAGGCTGTTGCTCCTCAAAAAGGAACGACTTGAAAAACTGATCGATGCCATCGACCTTGCCGAGAAAGGAACCGTTAGAATGAACGCATTTGACAATACCGATTATGAAAACGCCCGTAAGCAATACGAAGCCGAAGCAAAACAAAAATGGGGCAAAACGGATGCATATAAAGAGCACCTCGAGAAAACTGCAAATTACACAAAGAATAAATGGCAGCAAGTAAACGCCGGTTTGAATGCTGTTCTTGCAGAATTCGCCGTGTGCATGGTGGGTGGATACACCCCCGATTCTCTCGAGGCTCAAGCACTTGTAAAGGAGCTGCAGAACCACATCACCGAAAACTACTATACATGTACTGATCAAATCCTCTCAGGTCTCGGTCAAATGTACATCGCCGATGAACGATTCAAGAACAATATTGATAAACACGCCCCCGGCAACGCTGAATTTATTTCAAAAGCTATAGAAATATACTGTAAAAAAATGTTTTAGCGTAAATATTGAAATAACAAAAGCTTTGTAGTATAATGAATTCAAATAAACAAACGGAGGTAAATACTATGTGTGAAACCAGATTCTTTATTTGTGAGCATTGCGGTAATCTGATAGGAATGATTAACGATGCCGGAGTACCTATGATGTGTTGCGGTCAGAAAATGACCAAGCTTGAGCCGGGTTCTGTGGAAGCCAGCCACGAGAAACATATTCCCGTTGTAACGGTTAAAGGAAATACCGTAAAGGTAGTGATAGGTTCGATTGAACACCCGATGACCGAGGAACACAGTATTCTTTGGGTATATCTTCAGACTGACAAGGGTGGTCAACGCAAGTGCCTGGAGGTGGGAAAAGCTCCGGTCGTAACATTTGCACTCGCTGATGAAAAGCCGCTTGCCGCATACGCCTACTGTAATCTTCACGGTCTTTGGAAAGCAGACATTGAATAATTAGTTTTTAAACTCCTGTCATTAGACAGGAGTTTTTTGGTGACTAGGACTGTCGAAGTAAATGGTCCTATTTTGCTTAATCGCAAGACATCTTTTTAGGTCAATATGATTTGAAGCTTCAAAAAATGTATTTATTTTTCATAGTATTATGCAAACGCAAAAATATGTTTGGCTTTGCTAACACATTTTAAAATTTTTCTTATATATGAAATATATTCAATAAAATAAATTTCCAAATAAGTTTTTGTATTATTTTTTTGCTTTAACAAATAATAAACGATATAATTAATTAATTGGAGGATACTATGGAAAATCAAAATTTAAATATATTAGATGAGGTTAATAAAGGCGCTACAATGGGAATGGATGCTATTTCTTTTGTATCTCAAAAAGTTTCAGACAATGAATTTAAGCAAGTTTT
>JAFPAK010000287.1 GCA_017390825.1 Clostridia bacterium | reverse complement strand
ATTTGTAATGGATCATAATCCTCTGACTGCGATTTTTACCAACACCTTCGGTTTCATAAACCGTAATCTCGTCTATGAGTTCCCGAAGAAGCGGTGCTGTCAATTTTTGCATCTCCATAAATCTTCGGATGGCATTGATAAATCGGTCTTTGTTCTGTTGCATTGTACCAAGATTGTTTATCCTCTCGCTTAGGGATGCAATCTTGGTTTTCAGTTCCATTCGCTCTACTTCGTATTTGTGGGATAACTGCATAAACCATTCATCCGTTACCTTGCCCGAAACATTATCCTCATAGAGCTTTTCGTAAAGTTCGGCAACCTTTTGGTTTCGTGCCGTACAGCGTTGCAGTTCGCCTTGTAGGGCTTTTTGCTCATTGATAATATCCTTTTGTGTCTTCTGAGCAAGAAGGTCTGCAAAGGCTTCCTCGTCGCTCTGTAAGAAGCTTGCCATTCGCTTTAGTTCAAGCATTACCACTTGTTCTATGGCATCGGCTCGGATATAGTGCCGAGTTTCACAAGTTCCTCTTGTATCCACCTTGTAGTTGGAACAACTAAAATACTGAATATCCTTGTTTATGGTGTTTACGTGCGACCATAATTTGCTGCCACAGTCGGCACAATATAGCAAATCACAAAACATATTCTTTTCGGCGTTATCCGCTTTCGGCGCTCGGCGTTTGGTTTTCTTGGTAAGCTTCTGTACCGCTTCAAAGGTTTCACGGTCAATAATCGGCTCGTGAACATCCTTGAACACTGCCCAATTTTCTTCGGGGTTAGGAATACGGGCTTTGTTCTTAAACGACTTTGAATAGGTCTTGAAGTTGATTACATCGCCGCAGTATTCCTGTTGAGCAAGTATCTTGGCTATGGTGGATTTGCACCATTTGTACGGATTGGGTTGCGCCTTCTTACCTCCTCTGCCAAGACCTTTTTCTCTCCAATACGCCATCGGGATTAGCACCTTTCGCTCTTGCAGAATTCGGGCAACGGTTTCGTTGCCTTTACCCTCCAAACACATACGGAATATATCCTGCACCACTTGTGCTGCTTCGGGATCTACAATCCACTTCTTTTTGTTTTCGGGCGACTTTAAATATCCATATGGTGGTTGAGATAACGGCTCTCCTGCATTACCACGAAGTCTGTGGGAGCTTCTTACCTTACGGCTAATATCTCTTGCGTACATTTCGTTCATAACGTTACGAAAGGGTGCAAGTTCGTTTTCGCCGTCTGCACTATCCACACAGTCATTAACTGCTATAAAACGGATATTTCTATCGGGGAAGTAGGTGTCGGTGTAATATCCCACTTGCAGATAATCTCTGCCGAGTCTGGACATATCCTTTACGATAATCACGCTTACATATCCCATTTCAATATCCTCAAGCAATTTTTGAAAGCCGGGGCGGTTAAAGTTTGTTCCCGTATAGCCGTCATCCACATAACTGCGGGTGTTGGAAAAGCCGTGTTCCTTTGCGTATTTCTGCAACAGCTTCTTTTGATTAACGATAGAGTTGCTATCGTTATCTGTTCCGTCATCACGGGATAGTCGGCAGTATAAAGCGGTTATGCCGACATTGTCTTTTTTCTTCGACTGCATTTAGTCCTCCTTTCCGGCAGTCGAACACACATATTCTACTGCCATTTTACTCGGTGGTGATTCATCCGTCAAAGGTACGAAATCACTTGTTACAATTCTTTTGAAACGGTCGGTAATTGTCGGGTGATTTCCGACTTTTGTAGTCTGAAATGACGAGCTGACGATATACTTGACTCCATTTATCACATACTCATTTTCTTGCTGTGCAAGACCACATATAAATTTCATATTATTTCCCTACCTTTCATCACGATTTTTTCTTGCTCGCTCACGGCGCTGATAATCTTCGCCAATGAGCTTTAGGATTGCATTATATACATCCTTTTGGGTATAACTTTTAGGGAAGAAGCGGCGGACGTCCTCAAATGGAAAACTGATACGTTCTTTTTGATTTGCCTTTTCTTCACTCATAACGGCGAAGATTTTATCCGCATTAAGCTTACCTGCTTGGGATAATTTCTTTAGCCGTATTGACTGCGAGAGTGACGGAGTGCAATCCTCGCTCTCAATGATACTCATTAGATTGTACTGCTCCTGCTCGGTGAGATAGGATAACTCCACAGCAGGAGTAAGTGCGATTCGTTCCTCATCCACAAGTTTCAACAATTCGGGGATAAGGTTAGTTAAACGGATATACCGAAACACTTGGTCACGGCTCTCGTTTGCCGCTTTGCCGATCTCGGTAGCGGTATCCGACTTTGTCGCAACTTGCGACGAGGTTAAATCAGTTCGCCTACCTTGCTCTTTCAGAGCCTCCATTTTCATTTTATAAGCGAAGGCTTTTTCGCTCGGTAATATCCGTTCTCGGTGTAGGTTGCTGTCCACAACGGCAATCGCCGCTTCGGTTTTGGTATAGGGATAGATTAAGGCGGGTACAACAGTCAGTCCCGCCCTCTTACTTGCGTGTAATCTTCGGTGTCCCGATATTACTTCGTATTCATCGGTAGTATTATCTTTCTGCCTTACGATAAGAGGATTGATAATGCCTTGCGATTTGATACTTTCCACAAGTTTGTCCATATCCTCATTGTCTGTAACTTTGTACGGATGACCGTCAAAATCGTGCAGCTTGTCTATGGGGATACGGGCGGACTTTTTCTTTTTGCTTTCGGTTGGGATTTCATACTGTGTCATAGATTTTGATCTCCTTTCTGTGTTTGATTTCGTAGAATTGGGTTTTAGGGATACCCCTAACGAGTACTGTTTTGCGCCGATAGGAGTATAAACAGTCTGCTCGCTAAGATGATACAATTACTCCGAGCCTTTTCGAGGTTAATTACTCCTATTAGGCGCTTTGCCGTTCTTCCGAATGTCCGTTAATTCCTAACCCATAGCTTCTAGCTACACGTCGTTTTCGCTCACTCTTTAAGAGGTCTTGGCGTAGTATCTACATTCGGTAACGGGTATTCAATTTTCAAAGTGCAACTGAGGTTATATGTCACATTCATATTTCGGCTAAGTAGTCCGAGAAAAAACAAAAAGCCGTTATGTATCAACACTAATCATCGGCGGGAGCGTTTAGCTCTCGCTTCAAATCAGATGCTCATACATAACGGCTTTGAATTAATTCAAAAGACCATACTGTTTGTGTTGACTCAACTCCACCTTAAACAGTACGAAAAACTCACGGTGGCGAGTCACGGCTTTCTCAAAAGAGATCACCGGCGGTATAGCGGACTTGTACCTAACTATACCTCTACGAGGACATCATATTCAGTTGTAGTCCCTCTATGAGGGTATTTCAGTATACACGATAGAACATTCGTTCGTCAAGAGATTTTTGTCGCAACACGAACACTTTTTCAAGAATAACGGGCAACACAATGGCGTTGCCCGTTATTTTAACTCATCATCATATCGTAATGTGCTTTATGATCCATTTTAATAAAAATCTCTTTGAAGATTTCTTTATATCGATCAATGGAGTCTGTATAACTATCAATATACAAATCATCAGGAATAGAATGAGAACCATCGTTAATCCAACTAATCAACGAACGACATATCATCTTATCTTCTGTAGTATCAAAAGAATTGACAATTCTCTCATCAATGTCTTTTCCTAATATACTAAAATAATTTTCAAGAATACGTCTCATTATATTTTGAGTTGTTACTAATGATGCATTTGTATTTGTCTTTAGTTCTTGCCACAGAAGTTCGTATGATGTTTTTATCGGGTTGTTCTTTTCAAAAGCTCTTATTGAGGAAACAT
>JAFPAK010000286.1 GCA_017390825.1 Clostridia bacterium | reverse complement strand
GAGGTGGTTTGGGCATTGAACAGAATCTTTCGGTACTTTGCTTTAGATGTCACTCTGCACTTGATAACGGTGCTGATAGTGATCTGCGCCGTGATATTGACCGAGTGATGGTGGAGAATTTTAAAAAGCATTACCCCGATTGGGATAAGACTAAACTAGTGTTCACGAGGTGGTGAAATGGCAAGACCGATAAAAAACGGTGTTGACTACTTCCCTTTGGACACAAACCTAGATACAAAGTTTGATCTGATAGAAGCGGAATTTGGATTAACGGGATTTGCGGTAGTCGTTAAGCTGTTCCAAAAGATATACGGAGAGCATGGTTACTACTGTGAATGGACATACGAGGTTGCATTGTTGTTTTCGCGAAAGATAGGCGAGGGTTACAATGCCGTTTCGGAAATAGTGAGCGCTGCTATCAAGAGAGGTATTTTTGATAAAAATCTGTATGAAAAGTATGAGATATTGACTTCTGAGGGAATTCAAAAAAGATACTTTGAGGCTGTTAATCGCCGGGCACAGGTTGAAGTCAAAGCACAGTACCTCTTGGTTAATGATGTCCAAAGTCAAAAGAATGTCAACATAAACCGAGTTAATGTATGCAAAAACTCAAAAAATGTATGCAATAATTCACAAACTAAAGTAAACAAAACTAAAACAAAAGAAACTAAAGTATTATACGGGACATACAAAAATGTTCACCTTTCCGATGATGATTTACAAAAGCTTAAAGCTGAATTTCCAGATTGGAATGAGCGTATAGAGCGGCTGTCGGAATATATTGCATCATCGGGAAAGAACTATAAGAATCATCTTGCTACTATCAGAAGTTGGGCGAGAAAAGAAAAGCCACAGCAACAGTCTAAAAGCTCATCGTACGATGTAGACAAGATAAAGAAACGATTTAACAATTTTAAGGAGTGATTTTTTATGATTAATGTAGTTGTTCTTATGGGCAGACTTACTGCCGATCCTGAATTGAGAACTACTCCTAACGGAGTTTCTGTTACAAGTTTCTCAATTGCTGTTGACCGTGCTTATCAGAAAGCCGGTACCGAGCGCCAGACTGATTTTATCAACTGTGTTGCTTGGAGGCAGACTGCCGAATTCATAACAAAGTATTTCCAGAAAGGCTCAATGATCGCTGTCAACGGCACGTTGCAGCAACGCAGCTATACCGATAAAAACGGTAACAAGCGTACTGTATACGATGTAGTTATTGACAATGCATCTTTCTGTGAATCAAAGAACGAGAGCGGTAACAATCATGTCAATGAGCCGCCTTTAGAGGATATTGAATTCTCTGACGATGATGACCTGCCTTTTTAATGAGGTAGCAATATGACACAGAGAGAACGAATTTTAAAATATCTTGAAGATTTCGGCAGCATAACACAACTCGATGCTATGCGTGATCTCGGTATCATGAGACTTGCAAGCCGTGTGTCTGATCTGAAAAAAGATGGATATAAGATAGTCAAGCATACCGAAAAAGGTGTAAATCGTTACGGTGATGCTACATTCTATGCAAGATATGAATTAGTTAAGGAGTAGATGAATTAGTTAAGGAGTAGATCAATATGTCAACAATATTTGATATAGGCAAGGATTTTAGAATACTTGCAAAAGAAAAAATAGATAAAGAGTTAAAAGAATTTGAGGGAGATAAGTACGGGAAGGCGGTATATACTTATGTTGCCAACGCCATACGCGAATTTTGCGACAAAAATGAGCGCTTCGCCGAGGTCGTTTATAAAACCAAGCGTAGTCTGTCAGATTGTGTTGCTGAAATAATGAAGGGCTGCAAAAACCACATATCGGATATCGAAGTATATCGCAGAGCGGCAAAGCTGTATTTTCCGAACAGCGAGGTAGAATTCGTGATGAACATAGTTTTAACGGGCGATGAGCCGGATGAGACGTATATGGATAAGGTTTCTCCCAAACCCAAAGCGAAACAACAGACCTCAAATCCGACCGAAGCAAAACCGCCGAAAAAGCCGGAAAAGAAAAAAGCTGACATAATACAACTGTCGCTGTTTTAGAGGTGGGATATGCTTTATAAATCGGAACTTAAAAAAATTCCTCTCTGCAAACCGCCGAAGTTTAGCAGAGAGGAACTCAAAGACAAGTCTTTTATTTCCACATCGGCTGTCATCGAAACTTCCAAATGCGGAAAGATACTTGTTGTAGATTATTATAGCATACAAGAAGCAGAAATACAAGCTCGTTTTTTTACCGACGGTAATAATCATATAACCTATATGGTTAAGAACGATATATGGTCAAAGAATTCAATTATCGGACTGCTTTTGAAAAGGAATTCAAGATCAGTACATAAGGAAAGTGATCTTGACGTTGCTAAAAAGTTCTTGGGTATATCTTATTTTTATACATATTCCAAACGATATGACCGTTGTTTAACAGGACTTGATGCGGTGTGTGAAAAGATTACCCAAAGAGCTTATTTTGAGCAATATAGAAACAAGAAAGACAACGAAGTTGCAAGAATGAGATATCATTTCTCTCTTTTTCCTGCCTTAAAGCCGAAAGGGATTAATAAATTCTGCGACGAGATAGTTTTTGATACAACATATATCTTCTTTGGCAGTAAGCGAAAAGGAAAGTATCAGGCAATATGCGGTCATTGCGGCAAATCTTTTGATGCGGCAGATGCAAAACACGGTCAAAAAACGATGTGCCCAAAATGCAAAAAAAGTGCCATATATTGCGCTGAGCGATATAATTCCGCAGATAAACTGATTTCAAAAAATACTATCATCATTCCGTACAAGCACAAAAATCAGCTACTGCTTGAATGGCTGGAGGTTAAGAGGGCGTATCTCGACGGTCAACCCCAATTCTCCTACGCGCCGATAGCCAGGCGACTGTATCTTGTAGAAGGGGCAACGCCAAAAATATATTCTTACGAATACAAAAATGTGATGTGTTACGGTTATTCTTGGGTAGGCGGCAATCGTTACAACATCAATATCAAAGGATATGTATATCAACCCGTTTTAAAAAGCGTATTTGGTGAGAAATACTACAACGTTGATCTCTATACACTCATTAAAAATTATCCTCGGAAGATCAATTTTGTAAAGTTGCTTGATAATCTCAAAAATATTCCCGCGTGTGAATATCTTTGCAAGCAGGGGTTAGTGACACTTGCTTGTGAGATCAACGAATCACAAGTGAATAAAGAGGCCAAAAGCTTCGGAGAACTATTCGGAGTGTCAAATCAATATCTTTCTCTGTATCGTGATATGCAAGTCAATCTTGAAGAAAGCAACATCATCGTTGCGGCAAAAGAATATGTAAAAAAAGATCTTTTCTTGAAACTTCGGCAATTAAATAACAGCGTTGAATATTGGCGCAGGTCTTGCATTCCGGAATTGCTTGAAAGAATGTCTGCTACTAAATTATGTAACTATTGTGACAAGCAAGCAGCGAAGTATGAGAACGTTGCAGTCTCGCAGATACTTATATGGATGATAGATTATATCGGAATGTGTGACGAGATGGATATTCAGCTTGATAAGCGGACTATGTTTCCGGCCAGCATAAAAGAAGCGCATGACATCTTGGCAAAGCGTGTTGCAGAAGTGAGGGCTAAAGAGCAAGAAGAGTCGAGTAAAGCGGCACTTAAAGTTGTAAACCAGTTTTTCAAAGGATATTCTGATGCCGGTTTTACAGTAAGAGTACCTAAGAAAAGAGCAGATTTCATAAAAGAAGGACAGGAGTTAAGTCATTGTGTAGGCTCTGAAAGGTATTACAATAACCACGTTGCAGGCACAAGAATGATATTTTTTATTCGTCGTGCGGACGATCCGAATAAGGCTTTCTACACGGCAGAAATCGATATGGCGAATTTTGACGTGGTTCAGCTTTACGGCTACGGCGATTGCCTGCCGCCTAAAGACGTACGAGTGTTTACCAAGAAATTCGCGCAATATTTAATGCAGCAATGCGCATCTGTGCGGAAAAGCGCATAAAGGAGATTGAAAAGCAAATGAACTACAACGAATTTTTACAAGCGAAAGTAATAACTGCTCCCGAAACCGGCTTTGAGGTCGAAGAAAACGAGTTATCTGACTGCTTGAAGCCTCATCAAAAACAAGCTGTAATGTGGGCGTTGCGCGGCGGCAGAAGGGCGTTATTTGAGCGCTTCGGTCTAGGCAAGACGGTGCAGGAACTTGAATTTTGCAGGCTGGCGGTTAAAAAACGCGGCGGTCAAGCGTTGATAGTTTTACCGCTCGGTGTAAAGCAGGAATTTACACACGATGCAAAGGAATTGTTGAATATAACTCCGCCAAAATATGTTCGTAATATGGACGAGATAAGAGCGGCAAGCGAGCCTATACTAATGACCAACTATGAACGAGTGCGCGACGGTGATATTGATCCTACGTATTTTACGGCGGTATCTCTTGATGAAGCATCTGTTTTGCGTTCTTTCGGCAGTAAGACCTATCAGACTTTTTTAGAT
>JAFPAK010000285.1 GCA_017390825.1 Clostridia bacterium | reverse complement strand
GTGAAAGAATCACACATCCTAAAGACGACAAAACGATATCAAAAAATCTCTTGACGGCAAGACAGAGAGCATTTGAATTATTTGCTGATATACCCTTTGATTTTTCGATAACATTTTTGAATGCTACTTCATCAATAGGTGAGCCTTCAATTACCGCGAAATCAACATGGAATTCCGTGGTGTTCAATACAAATCCCCCTAACATTGTATTTTAATCTATTATACTTTTAAAGGGTATAAAAGTCAATGTAATATATTTACTTGTTATTGTATTAAAATGTTATACGAATTCAAGCAGCTGGGCGGGATGCAGAATAACAGCGTCAGCGCCACAGCGTTCAAGCTCGTCCTTGGTGCGAAATCCCCACAAAGCGCCTATTGCAACTGTTTTTGCGTTTTTGGCTGTTTCCATATCAACGCCGCTGTCACCAATAAAAATACATTCTTCAGGTGTCACACCCAGCGTATTCATAGCAATTTTTGTGCCGGTTGCATCCGGCTTTGTTGGCATACCGTCACGCTGTCCGATAATGCAGTCAAATCTATTGCCGAGCAAAGCCGGAATAATGGCTTTAGCGGCTGTTTCAGCCTTGTTTGTGACAACTGCGGTCTTGATATTCCTTGCTCGCAATTCATCTAATAAAGGCAGAATTCCGTCATATGGAGCGGTTTTGTCAAGTGAATGTATATTGTAGTATTCCATAAATACCGAAAGTGCATTATCAACATCGGATTTATCTCTTTTATCTACGGGTAGGCAACGCTCCATTAATTTACGCATACCGTTGCCAACCATATACTTGTACTTTTCTGTTTCGTGGACGGGATAGCCGTAATGCCGCAACATATAGTTTGCGGCATCAGCTAAATCATCTAATGTATTTGTTAAAGTACCGTCCAGATCAAAAAGTACTGCTTTGATCTTATTCATTTAAAAAACACCTTTTTATTTATTATTTGTTCATCAATACCTGTTCCCATAGTTTTTCATAGTAACTGCGTACATCATCAGGCAGATCATAGAAGTATTCACATTTGATGCTGTCCTGATTTTTGGGATAAAGTATTTCACTGCCCTTGAGCGAATAGTTATCATTGTTTACAACAGAAGTGTTGGGAGAAGCATAGCGGATATATTCAGCATTGCTGAGCGCAATTTGTGTTTCACACATAAAGTTGATAAACATCATCGCAGCATCGTAATTCTTAACGCAGGAGGGAACGCAGATAGCATCAATAAATATGTTCACGCCCTCTTTGGGATAAACGAATGCAAGATCCTCGTTTTCCTCCATCATAGTTATGCAGTCACCTGCATAGTAGGGGGCAATAGCAGCATTTGAGCCGCCCATTTTATTGAATACTTCATCCATTACACGAGCCTGAAGCAGATCATTTTGATCAGTAAGCTTCTTTGCCGCTGTCTCCCAATCTGATTTGTCGGTAGTGTTTACACTCTGTCCAAGCAGGAACTGTGCTATTGCAAATGCATCACGGGGATTATTAAAGGTAAGTATATCACCCTTGTATTTTTCATTCCACATAATATCCCAGGAACCAACATCATCTTCGTCTACCATAGTGGTGTTGTAGATCATACCGACCATACCAACGCTGTAAGGAACGGTATATTTTTCTTCTTTATCATAATACTGCTTGGTATATCTTTCGTCAATATATTTGTAGTTCGAGATCTTGGAATAGTCAAGCTCATTTAACATTCCATCGTTTATCATACGGGCTATCATATAATCGGAGGGTATGATGATATCGTATGATACAGCACCGCTTTTTAGCTTTGAATACATAGATTCATTGCTGTCAAAGGTGTCGTAATTAACATCAATACCTGTAAGCTCAGAGAATGCGTCGATAACATCAAGCGTGCCTTCGCTTCCGTCTGAGATATATTCGCCCCAGTTGTAAATATTAAGCTCTGTACCTTCAAACTCTCTTGTGTATGTACCTTCAAGTGAGCTAAACAGTTCATCGTACTTTCCACTTGCTTTATCAAGCATTTTAAAACCGATTCCACCCAAAGCGATAAATATGCAAAGCACAACGCACATCACGCTGACCTTTGCCTTGCGTGTTGTGAAAAGCCGATCGAATGCATCGCTTATTTTGCCGGATATTTTAGCAAGAGCGCCGTTTCCTGAATTGCCTTTGTTATTCGACTTTGCCTGAACAAGATTAACTATGATAAGCAGTACCAGCACCGTGATAAATATGACGGATGACAGCGCATAAATATCAGGTTTTACAGTCTTTTTCGTAGTCTTGTTGTAGATAAGCAAAGGTAATGTCTGAAATCCTGTGCCGTTTGTGAAGTAGCTGATAACAAAATCATCAAGGGAAAGGGTAAAGGACATAATAAAACCCGATACTATACCCGATGAAATATTCGGCAGAACTACCTTAAAGAATGCGGAGGACGGTGTGCAACCGAGATCCTGTGCCGCTTCCGCAAGATGCTTGTCAGTCTGACGCAGTTTTGGCAGTACATTAAGTATTACATACGGCAGATTAAATGTGATATGTGCTATGAGTATCGTGTAGAAATTGAGATACGATGAGCTTTTCAGCGCTTGCCCGATAAATACAAACAGCAGCATCATAGATACACCGGTAACAACATCAGGATTCATCATCGGAATATTCGTTACTGTCATAATTCCGGATTTTGCTACACGGTTACGCATATTGAATATGCCTACTGCAGCGAGTGTACCGAGCAGCGTTGCAATTATAGCCGAAAGTATTGCCAGAATAAGCGTGTTTTTAAGAGCGGTCATCGTGGTACCGGAGGAGAATAGCTCCTCGTACCATTTCAACGAAAATCCTTCGAAGTTGTAGGTACTTTTTGAACTGTTGAATGAGAAGAATATCATTACCGCAAGTGGTGCATACAAAAATACAAACATCAGTACGGTGAAGAAACGCGATATAGCCTTCATACGATAATACCTCCGTCCTCATCGTCTGCAAAACGGTTCATAACTATCATACATATGAATATAACTATCATCAGCACAAAGGAAAGAGAAGCGCCTATATTATAGGAAAGCTTATCAAACCGCTGCTGAATGATATCACCGATCATAACCGTGTGAAGTCCGCCGAGCTTTTGCGAAATATAAAATGTGCTGACAGAAGGTACAAATACCATAGTAATTCCGCTGATAACTCCCGGCATACTAAGCGGAAGTATTACTCTTCTTAATTTCGATATAGTGTTTGAACCAAGGTCTTCTGCCGCTTCAAGCAATGATATATCTATCTTCTGCATTATGGTGTATATCGGCAGTATCATATAAGGCAGATAGTTATATACCATACCGAGGATCACAGCACCGGGTGTGCCTATCATCGTGACAGGCTCAATACCGATCAGACCTAAAAATGAATTAATGATTCCTGTTTTTTCGAGGATAGTAGTCCATGTATAGGTGCGTATAAGCAAATTCATCCACATAGGCAGCATAAT
>JAFPAK010000284.1 GCA_017390825.1 Clostridia bacterium | reverse complement strand
GAGGATAATGTGCTCGGTAAGATTTCGGATGATCGTTTTTATCGTATGTCTGCCAACTTTGAAAAAGAGCAAAAAGAATTGCTCGCCGCAGTTGAACACGACGAGCAGAAAGTCAGAGAAGCAGAGCAAGAGAAAATAAATCTTAATGTTTTTCTTAATGCGATACGTGAGTGTACTGACTTAAAAGAATTAACAACCACGATTGTAAACACATTGATTAAGCGGATAGACGTTCATAACAGTACGAAAGATGAACACGGTCACAAGCACGTTCCCATAGATATTTACTTTACTGCGGTCGGAATCATCAATATTCCTACTGAAGAAGAACTGATTGCGGCGATGGAAGAAATGCGAGAAAAACCGCTGAAATCTGCTTGAATAAAGGAAAAAGGCATAGCCCGTGTGGGCTATGCCATATCCTGCGAAAGAACTGTCCTTTAGAGTACAACTCTAACAGATGGCGTGTTTTTTTGGTCAATCGAACCTCGCACGTAGTTTTTGCAAAGCTTTTTTCTCAATACGGCTTACGTATGAACGGCTTATTTTAAGTTTTTTAGCCACCTCACGTTGTGGTAATTCAGCACGTCCTCCTAAACCGTAACGAAGGCGGATAATGGTTAATTCGCGAGGCGTTAGCGTGTCCTTTAAAAATTCTTTTAATTGTTCTAATTTAAATTTCAAGTCTAGGTCCTCAACTATGTCCGAGTTGTCGGTAATAACGTCTGTAAGGGTCAATGTGTTGCCGTCTTTATCGGTTTCAATTGGGTCGCTGATGTAAACATCCTGTGACGACTTTTTTAATCCTCGAAAATACATCAAAATTTCATTGTCAATGCATCTTGCGGCGTAGGTTGCAAGGCGAATACCTTTATCGGCTTTAAATGAGGAAATCGCCTTTATAAGACCTATTGTGCCGATGGAAACAAGGTCATCCTGGTCAATATCGCTCGCGAAATACTTTTTTGCAACGTGGGCAACAAGCCTTAAATTGTGTTCAATGAGTTTTTTGCGCGCGTCGGCGTCACCCAAAGCCATTTTTTCGAGCAGGTCGGCTTCTTCTTTAGCCGATAAAGCCTTTGGAAATGAGCCTGAAGAGGTGGCGTGTAGGAATAAATACATTAAGTTGGGGAAAATTTGCATAAGAAGTGACAAAAACATATTAAAACACCTCGCAAAAGATATAAATAGGTTATTGAATACTTATGCAAAACGGATTGTCCTGTTTGCCAGTCCTGAAAAGTGTTTCTAAATAAATTTTGTGTAATGAAAGCCAAGCGTCGAAATTGCTCGATTAAAAATCAAAATAATTTCAAAAAACACTTGCAATTTTGAAGACAATGGTGTATAATAACATAACAGCCACAAAACAAAGGCAAATTAAATATCGCGGGGTAGAGCAGCCTGGTAGCTCGTCGGGCTCATAACCCGGAGGTCGTCGGTTCAAATCCGGCCCCCGCAACCAACAATGCGCACCGATTTAGATATCGGGGCAGAAAAGTCCGAAACCATAACGGTTTCGGACTTTTTCTTTGCGTTTTTTCGCAGTTGAATTTTATAGATATCCCAAGCCAAAAACGGCTTTCGGGGAGGACTTGAACTAAATTCAACAGATATCAAGGGCAGATTTTACGATTAATTTCGTAAAGTCTGCCCCTTTTTTGTCTTTATAAATGTTAAATGTTTGTGTCTTGAAGAATAGCTCCTAGCTGGAGAAAAGCAGGTTTATTTTCTCCCTTGCGACCCGTTCATTGCAATACACAAAATTAAACTCACCACTAATCTGCATATCTGCAACAGAGAAG
>JAFPAK010000283.1 GCA_017390825.1 Clostridia bacterium | reverse complement strand
ATTGGTGATGCCGATCTTATCGACCGTATCTTTAAGACCGCAGATATAATGCAGCATGTTTTCAAATTCAGAGCAAAAATAGTTATATGCAGTTTCGCTATCATAGGTTTCAAGCTGCATTTTTATAAGTCCGACTATCTCTTCAATAGAGATAACATTTTTTGCTATTCCAACAAACAGTAAATAGCCTATTTGGTCAACATAATATTGCTTCTTAACTGGAGGTGGAATAACACCCTTTTTCACATAATTACTGACCATTGACGGTGTTATCTCGGTAAATCCCAATTGAATCAATATTCCGTTGATATACTTCGTTACCTGTTCCAAATACAGTCCTACATCCGGCAGCTCATTATAACGCGGCATATGAAAATCCTTTACCCTTGCTGCGAACAGACTTTTCAAATCTTTTTCCATATGCATATTTTATACTAATAATTATTATCTGTCAATAAGGTTTTCCAAATCTGTTGACAAGGTACTGGAAAACTGATATAATTATTCTATCGGTTTTTGAAAAACCGATAATGCGATTTTTAAAATTACTATTATATTAGGAGATATATTATGATAAAGCTGTTGGTCGATTCTGCTTCCGATTTTACAAAAGCAGAGCTTAATAACAGAAATATTGAATTTATACCGCTTGGTATTACTCTTGACAATGAAAATTATCTTGACGGCATAAATCTCACCAAGGATGATTTTTACGATAAAATTCAAAAAAGTACGGAATTTCCCAAAACTTCTATGCCCTCACCCGCTGCATTTTTAGAGTATTTTGAAATGGCAAAGGAAAATGGCGACGAAATAGTTTGTATACTTCTATCCTCTGCTTTAAGCGGGACATATCAAAGTGCAGTTACCGCCAAAGGAATGGTGGACTACGATAAGATATATATAGTTGATTCATTATGTGTTGCCACCGGTATAAAAATAATAGTAAACTATGCCGATAAGCTACGTAATGACGGACTTTCCGGTGAAGAAATCGCACAAAAAGTTGAGAGCCTTAAATCCAAGGTTCGTGTATACGCCGGACTTGATACATTAGAATACCTCTACCGTGGTGGTAGACTCAGCCGCACCTCTGCCGCTATTGGAACGGTTGCAAATCTAAAACCGATCGTAACTCTTGATGCAGCAGGTACAGTTTCGGTAGTCAAAAAATCACTCGGCCGCACCCGTGCTATGCGTGATCTTTTTGAAATTATTAAAAAGGCTGAGATAGATACCGACTTCCCCATTTATTCATTATATACCTGCGGTACTGATAACTGCGAAGAACTTGAAAAGTCGCTATGCAATATCGGGATCGAGTACACCGAGCGCTCCCAGATTGGCCCTACTATCGGCGCACATGTCGGTCCCGGTGTTTACGGAATTTTTTATGTTGAGAAATAAAGGTGAAAATATGAGTTACAAAATCGTTTCTGATTCATCGGCAGACTTATTAAACAGCGAAGGCACAGCATTTTCAAGCGTGCCGCTTAAAATCATCACCGATTTAAAAGAATATATTGATGATGCTTCGCTTGATGTAGACGGTATGATCGAGGATCTTAAAAAGTATAAAGGCGAATCAAAATCATCCTGCCCGAATATAGATGATTGGAGCAGTTCTTTCGACGATTATGACAATATCATCTGCGTTACCATAACAAGTGGT
>JAFPAK010000282.1 GCA_017390825.1 Clostridia bacterium | reverse complement strand
GTTATCTTGCGGAGATTAACAAAGAAGAGTGATAATTATAATAGTTTGAAATATAATAATCATTATGAAGAGTTTTAGGTTCTCCTAACAAGTGACATTTGGGCGCCAAAATGTCCTGCTTGTTACGGTATAAGACAAAAGTAAAAGAAGCACGAAATTTTCGTGCTTCTTTTTTTACTGTCCTTTAGAGTACGACTCAATCCCATCCGTCTTTAAATATATATTCTTTAACTGCTCTTAAAACACCTTAATTGCAAATACTTCAAATTCATCCGAGCCGTTATTATCAATGAAATCAATCCGTACTTTGGTTACCTTGCTTGCCTTAAATTCTACAAAATTCTGCGGTTGATAATTATTGGTGATTTCAATGTTTTTTGGACCGTTTTCAGTTTCTGCGGTAATTTTGTAGCCTGTAACAAGCTGCTTGATAGGTTCATTGAAATGGTCGTCTTCAAACTGTGCGTTAAAATACAACTGGATTTCGTTAATATCAACAGGCTTTTCAAATTCAAGCTGCAGCCATTCATTGTCCTTTGTATTGCTTACCCAACAGTTTGGACTTGAAACAGGTCGGGAATAGCCATTTACAACATTTTGTGCGGCGTAAAGATTATCGGTATCCTCATATTTAAAGCAATATGTAAGTGCCTTACCATCAATATTGGTTCTCCACATTCCGCAACGGAAGCACGGCATACCGATCATACGCTCAAACGAGCCGCAAACAGAGCAGTCATCGTTCTTTTGAAGTTCAAGAAAGACCTTTTTAATTTCATCACTTTCAACACTCATATCAATTGGCATATATCCGTCAAAATAACCGTCGAGTTTTAGCTCGCCTTCAAACAGAAGCTCCCCTTTTGTATATGCAGTATCACGCTCGTCACAAAACACCTTGTAGCGAATAGTAGTTTCCTTGTCGGTATTGTTTTTAATACGTATACTTACTGTACCGAGCTTTGAACAATCGAGCGGAAGTGTATATGTGATATCATTATCGAGTTTTAGCTCGTACTCTTCCTTTGTATTGCAAAAACGTTTTGCTGAAGAGGCAGTGATTTTTGCATTGTTAGCAAGCCCGCAATCTTCGGGTTTACCGATAATATATTGGCCATTTCTTTGCAAAATACTTTGCAGCTCTTTTATATGCTTTTTGTTTACCGTCGTTGGCAGGGTATTATATTTTTTGCAAAGGGATGCCGCTGTGCCTACTGCCTGCCCCATTGCTCCAAGCGTTTCCATAACACGCAGCGAACCTAAGGCAACGTGGGTACAGCTTACCGTTCTACCTGCAAGGAAAAGATTTGCAATATCTTTCGAATACATGATAGAAAACGGAATGTTATACATCGATTTTACTTCGCCGAATGCACTGGTTTTTTCGTTGCCGTAAATTCCGCCGACATCGTGTATGTCAAGCGACCAACCACCGGTAGATACGGCATTGCCAAAATCAACTGCATTTTGAATATCCGATTGCTTCATTATGTATTCTGCAATAAATCTGCGTGACTCACGCTTCGATGCGTACGGTGCTATCCAATCAATGGAGCAATCCTCTGCATCAGGATATTTTCCGCTATTTTTAATATAATCCCAATATCCGTAGATAAGCTTTTTAAGTTCAAAGTCTATGTTGTCAGCATCAAGCACCGTGTCATCAAGACCGCCGTATTCAAGCCACCATGTATCGTTATAAGCACCACCGTTAGCAGGCAACCGTCTGCCGGTTTCGGGACGGTCAAAATATTTGATGATACCATCGTCAACAAGATCATAAGCAAAGTCCGGTTTTACGAACTTGACAGGCTTGCCTTCATGGCAATATGTATATAAAATACAACTTCCCATTACATTTTTATCAGGCTTTTCAGGCGCAAGGCTTTCGCCGAACTCGTCTTTAGCCTCTCTGCCAACTTTGTATTCAGCACCTGCCTTATATGCAACTATGCCGTCGCCCGACGCATCGCAATAAAGCGGACTTACGAATGTGATATTCTCGTTAGTTTTGGATTTAAATCCGTAGACCGCAATTATCTTGCCGTTTTCATTCTTACAGTCATAAACTACTGTTCCGGGGAAATAGCTGATATTGTTCTCTGAAAGTATCTTATCAACGAGCGCCATATCCGAGAGATGATAATCGAACTTCTTATTGTATCGTGGGTTTCTGTTGAAAATGTGCATTTTCAGTTCGTCTGCAATGCCGGATTCTCTCGAATAATATGAGCTGTTACCGACTGCACCTCCGTTTATATGAACACGGTGTTCACTCGATGCATTGCCTCCCGGAACATCTCTGTCATTTACAAGACAAACAGATAAACCTTGTCTTGCAGCTGCAATAGCAGTACAAATACCGGCGATTCCCGCACCGATAACGGTAAGATCACATTCCACTATTTTCATTTTCAAATCCTTGCTTTCATCGTAATTCATCTAAGGTAAGAGAATAGCTACCTAAAAATTCATCAATAAAAATATCCGCCTCAGGGCAATTGAGACTTTTTATGGTATCGAGATTTGCGTAGAACGCATTTTTAAATTCGTTGTTACCCATTTTAAGCTCTTCAGCGCATTTTACACAAGCGGATATCTTATCCGCCGCCTTAACGATACGGTGATATTCTTCATCGGGCGAAAGTATTTTGGAGTAATACCCCTGCATATCCTTAGGCAGATAGGAAACAAGACGCTCGTTTGCAAGGTGTTCAATATCCTTATAAGCAGTTTTTATCTGTGCGTTATGATACTTAACAGGAGTGGGCATATCACCGGTGATTATTTCGCTTGCATCGTGATACAGTGCAATAACCGCCGCTTTTTCAGCATTAAAGCTTTTGCCCAGACGCTCGTTACCTATAACACAAAGAGCATTTGCGATAACTGCAACTTCGTATGAATGAACACTTAATGACTCAGGACTTGTATTTCGCATTAGCGCCCAGCGGTTAATAAATTTCATCCTCGAAATGTACGCAAAAAAATGTCCCATATTTAAAAAGTCCTTTCTATGCCGAAAATTTCTTTTGCATTGCTTTCGGTAACATCAAGTACAGTTTTAATACTGATGCTTTTTAGCTCTGCTATCTTTTCGGCAATGTGAATTATTTTATCAGAGGTATTGCGTTTGCCACGATGAGGAACAGGTGTCATATATGGTGCATCAGTTTCCAATACAAGCTTTTCAAGCGGAATATCAGCCACTACCTCGCAGGGTATACGAGCATTTTTAAATGTCACAGCACCGCCTATGCCAATGTGCATACCGCACTTGATAAGCTCCCGTGCCATCTCTACGCTACCCGAAAAGCAATGCAGCACACCTCGGGGCTTGTATTTTCTTATAATATCTATCGTGTCGCCGTGAGCCTCACGGTCATGAAACGAGATAGGCATATCCAATTCATTTGCAAGCTGGATCTGATTTTTGACCCATTCAATTTGTGTATGCTTCGGCGAGCCGTCATAATGATAGTCAAGCCCTATCTCACCGATACACACAACCTTTTTGTGCGAAGCCAGACAAGCAAGTTTATCCCTGTCCCACACATTCTTATGTGTTTCATGGGGATAAACGCCGACTGCTGCATAAATAAAATCATATTGATCTGCTAAAGCAATGACCTTTTTACAGCTCTCAAAATCAACTGCGCAGGTGATGATACCGCCAACATAAGCTGCTTTCATTTCATTGATAATCTGCGGAAGGTCGGCACAAAACTGCTCGTCATCATAATGTGCATGTGTATCAAAAATCATTATTCTTACTCCGAAAATTTGTCTTTTAGTTGAGTGAGAAGATTTGCAAGTGCTTTATCATCGGGAGAAATCTGCAAGGCATATGCGCCTTTTGACAGCAGATGCAGATAGTACCTTTCACAGTCGGCTTTGCCGTCGTGCAGAATAAAGTCCTTCAACTGCTGATGCATTATTGCATCTTCAAGTCCGAATTTTAGAGCATAATATATTTTTTGTCGAAGTTTTCGTCTTTGCTCTCTTGGCAACGATAATCCTTCGT
>JAFPAK010000281.1 GCA_017390825.1 Clostridia bacterium | reverse complement strand
GCATATCTATGTGACCAGTAAGATAATCAGCATTCTGTAAAAACAACTCACGCCACATCTTTGCATTTATAGTAGCAACACGGGAAACATCCTTATAAGAGCCTGCTGAAAAGCCGGTGTGCCGTACAGCATCGGGATCGGATATATAACAGCAGGCAAGTATATGAGGAAGCTGTGATGTATATGCAATAATGCGGTCATGCTCCTCCGGTGTACTGACAGTAACACCCTTAAAGCCCATATCATACGACAATTTTTCAAGAATAGAAACCTGCTCTTGCGATGCAGCTTGCGGTATAAGTATCATGAATGCGTTTTTAAAAAGATCAGCATCTGAACTCTCATAACCGCTTGTCTCCTTACCTGCCATAGGATGAGCGCCGATGAAGGTAAAATCGTAATTATCTGCGATATCAGTTAGGATCTTGCAGATATCACGCTTGATGCCGCAGGTATCAGTCACAATTGAACCTTTTTTAATATACTGAGCCTTATTCTTAACAAACTCTATTGTTGCAGCAGGATATATTGCAATTATGGTAACATCAGACTCACTCAATGCATCGTCGTTACCTATCCTATCAATAGTGCCATCAGTTATTGCACGGCTCAACACATCAGCATCTGTATCAAAACCGATAACAGTATGCTCTGTATATTTCTTTATCGATTTAGCAATAGATGCACCGATCAAACCTAATCCTACTATTGAAATGTTCATATACTCTCCACTTCCAAACAGAAAGCAGGTACGGCTACAATTCGACCGCACCTGCTCATTTCTTAAATGTGAACTGAATAAATACCGGTCAATTAAAAATTATCACAAGTAAAATAAACCTTACCAAAACGAAGGCTAAAGTGATAATATTTACGACCAAGCACTTTACTCATTTAAATCACCAAACTAATAATAGCACTGCAATCATTTTTTGTCAAGTGATAATTTAGAAATAACATCCTTGACCTTTTGTGAAATATCATCGGAATTTGCATCAACTATCACATCAGCAGCCGCCTTATATATTGGTAATCTGCCGTTCAATAGTTCTGTAACCGCACTTTCCTTATCATCACGCTGTAACAGCGGTCGGCTGTGATCAGACGCAAGGCGACGCATTACAGTTTCAACCGTTACATCCAGATAAATAACAACACCATTTCTTTTTAAGAGCTTTGTATTTGCTGAATTAAGTATCGTACCTCCGCCTGCGGAGATAATAATATTATCTTTTTGACAAAGTTCCTTTACAGCAAGATGCTCAAGGTCACGGAACGCTTTTTCGCCATATTCTGCAAAGATATCGTTTGTACTCATTCCCTGCTGCTCTTCAATATAACGGTCTATATCTATACTTCTCATATTCAGCTCTCGGCTCAATGCGCATGCAAGTGTAGTTTTGCCCGAGCCCATAAAGCCTGATAAAACTATATTCATAAAACTAAAATCTCCTCTCTATCTCTCGGTCAGCTTCATCGCATAAGTTTTTGATGAAATCATCAGAAAATGTTGCACCATACCATATATTCTGTGCCCTTGCAGCTTGATAAACGAGCATTTGAATTCCATATGCACATTTTGCGCCATTACTTTCAGCAAGCTTTAAAAATTTAGTGTTTCTTGGATTATACACTGCATCAAACGCAGCAGCACTGCGGGTAATTATTTTTTCATCAACCGGAAGTTCATCTATAAGTTCTGGATACATACCCGCAGGAGTAGCATTAAGTATAAGATCATATCCACCATCCAGTTCATCACGGCATATAGCTTTAACACTTGTACCGAGAACGGAATTAACTTCGTTTGCAAGAAACACTGCTTCATGCACAAATCCATCACGAACTGCAACGGTAACATCACATCCTGCATCAGCAGCAAGATAGCACATAGTTCTTGCCGCACCGCCGCTTCCACAAAGCAACACATTGCCTTTCAACTCTATACCGGCAGTTTCAAGTGAATAAATAAATCCGTCGCAATCCGTATTGTATCCGTACAGCTTGCCATTCTCATTAACAACAGTATTAACAGCCTTTAGAAGCTCTGCCTTGCCTCGAAGACCTTCAAGATATTTAATAATAAAGGTTTTATGCGGAATAGTAACATTGAACCCGTCAAAAGAATATATCACATTTCTGACATTCGGGTCATCTGCCGGCATCTGATGATTGGTATATGTAGCATCAAAGCCTGCATTTTCAAATAGTTTTTGGTGGATAAACGGTGACATTGAATGACCCAATGGGTAACCAATAAGTCCGTAGTTCATATTACCGCCGCCTTTCTCTGGAATTTTTTAAAATTTTTCTTAAAAATATATTGACAAATTTTAATTTACAACATATTATTATTGATGTCAGTTATACAATAATAATATAACACATTTTCCTACTGTTTGTCTACATTTTATTTGTAGTTACAGTAAACTTATAGAAATCGGAGGATATTTTAAATGGTATTTGAAAAATTGAAAGCTATTCTTGTTGAGTATCTCAGCTGTGATGAAGAAGAAGTAACAATGACAGCTAACATTGTTGAAGATCTTGGTGCAGACAGTCTTGATATTGTTGATATCGGCATGGCACTTGAGGACGAATTCGATGTTGAAATCAATGATGAGGATATTGATAAGATCAAAACTGTCGGTGACATAGTAAATTATATTGAAAAGGCATAAATTTTAGAAATAAAATAGCAGTCAAGCTTGACTGCTATTTTTATTTACCCTCTTATATTGATCCAAAGCCTTTCAACTAATGCAGAATAGTCTTCGTGAATATCAAGCGTTTTTTCGTACATTGCATAGAGTAACCAAACGGAGTAGAATCGAGGCAAGAGTAAGTAAAAGTAGTGGGCTTACGCTATTCGATAAATTGGAATTTGTCAGTATCTATTCCCATACAGTATTCTTGCTTTTTCGGTATATTCTTTTACAAGTTCAGTTTTCGCATTTGTATAGGCATCTCTGTTGTGCTCATATTTCTTCCATAACCTTAACTTTAATTCTTCATATTCCTTTGCTACCTCTGGATACTCAATAAGATAATCTCTGAAATATAATTCGTCGTTATCTCCTACATATCTTAAATGCAAATGAAACACTCGCTCGGCATAACCATTCTCTGTATATCCTTTATTGAAAGATAATCCATTCTCACTCTGTGACATACAAATATAACCATTGTTAATAATCAAATCTTTATAGTCATACAGATTGCTTTCCCTTGGGATTTCTACAAGAATATCGATAATTGGCTTTGCCCATATAGTAGGGATTGCCGTACT
>JAFPAK010000280.1 GCA_017390825.1 Clostridia bacterium | reverse complement strand
CAATCATTACCGCAAAAATAGTATACCAATGATTATACACTCTGCTGTTTTTAAGAAAATCAAGAAAAAGGTCCTGTTCAGCCCTTGTAAGTGCCATTCGCTTTTCACTTTTAGCTAAGTGCGTCTGTTTCAGTTCTTTCAATACATTATCTGAAGGATTACTTCGTATATAGTCATCATCAACCGCCATATCAAACACCTGATGGAGAACAGTATGAACGCTGTCTATGGTAGAACCTTTCAGGCACCTTTGACTTTGATGCCATCCGAGAAAGAGTAGCATTTCTGTTCAGCGAAGAAACAGGCCGGCATATATGTGAATACTTTGTACGAAGAGCTGAAATAGGTTTAATACCCCAAGATGAAGTTATAGTTGATACCGCTTACCGCCGTTGCGATTTTGAATATATAAACGAGTGTGAAGGTATCATTAATGAGTTAACCGGAATTATTACATTCTTCAATAACATCAGCAATGATATGTACTATGCTCATAAGAACCTTGTTGCTTTTGTAAATGCTCTGCCTGACATTGAAAAGCACGATGAGGGACATCTCTTACCAGTAGCAAAGCAGATATTCGGTAACAAGACATTCTCTGTAAATGAAGAGTTTGTTGAGGTCAGGAAAAATATTAAGAGTCAATTTACCACCGTTGCAAGAAAGCTATACTTTGACAGCTTTTACAGCTTTATTGTTACGGATTTCTTTGAGGGTTTGCACTACGGTCATTACCCTAAAAGATGTGAGGTCTGCGGTAAGTATTTTCTTATGCAGAGTGCAAGAAAGCAAAAATACTGCACTAACGGAATAGCACCTGAAAAGATAAACGGTCAGAAGCTCACTTGCAGACAGTATGCTGCCGCAATACGAAAGAAGGAGCTGTCTGAAAACAATCCCATTATGGATATTTACAATAAGCGTTGCAGTTGTATCCGTACCGAAGCTTTACGAGGTACAATTACATCTGCGTTTGCAGAAAAGGCAAAGGTAATAGCAAAGAACAGAATGCTGTTAGCCAAGCGTGAGCCTGAATATTTCAAAACACAATACAAAAAGGATTTAAGCCGTAAAAAGCTCTATGCAGATACGGAGAAAAACTAAAGGAAAGGATGTGGCATAATGAAAAAATGGGAAGAAGATTTGTATATGTTTCACTGTGCCACGGCGCCGAAGGAAAAGAAATCCTTGCAGGAATATATTGAGCTTTACCTGACCGAAAAAGACGAAAGGTATTTTAACTTCTTCCTGCATTTTTACGAGCCAAGGCTCAATGACAAGATTCACGGTATAGTACACAACTATGCTATGCAGGGGCATTTTGCTGATTTGAAAATGGTCTTTGTTCACGGACTTTACAAGGCACTTGAAAAGTATGATTTATCGCAGAATGTGCCGTTCCTTTATTTTGCAAAGTATTATTATGAGCATGAGATTCACGAATATATCCGTTCAATGAGGCACGGTCTTACCATACCAAATGCCGATGAGGATAAAATGCTTCGCAAGGCCATGGCTCTTTACAGAGAGTACGGAGAAGTGGCTACTAAAGAAAACATTGAAAAGATTGCAGAACAGATAGACCGTTCACCTAAATTCACCTGTGAGCTTATTAGTGCCGGTCTCCGTAACATCTTGTTTATACCGTTTTACAAGGAATACTGCGACGAAGATTCAGAGGAAACCGCTGAAGATGTTACGAGCGATAACACCTTTAACCCGGAACTTGAGCTTATCCGAAAAGAGCAGTCTGAGGCAGTGTGGGGTGCATACAATGAACTCGATATTGGTACACAGCTGATGATTGCTGATAATCTTGCCTTCTGCCCTGAATGTCACAGCATATTTGAGATGAAAAAAGACAAAAACGGCGAACCCGTTAAGGTCCGCCGTAAGAAGAAAACGTATAAAGAAATTGCAATGCTTAATGAGATGTCAGAAGAGGAAAGTGTGAGGGTTAGCTTGGAGAGAGTTTATAAATATATAAGAAACAACTTGAAATCATAAAAAACATTTTTACATTGAAAGCAAGGCTTTTTATTTATAAAGTAAATTCTAAATCAACTTTTTTCTTCTGCTTCTCGGAATAGCGTAGTCAATATCTTCACGCATATAATCATATTTTGTTTTGATACCTTTCTGCATTGCTTTGTAAACATTGTAGGGTATTCGTTTGCCTTTCGGGTTTTCAATAACAGACAGTCCGTGCTCAAGACAGATTTCATCACTCGCCTTTCTGAGCAGACGGTACATAGCCCTGTCTTCGTTCATCTTTCTTCCGTCAGTCATTGAAACAGAATGATCTCCTTAAGTTGTTTTTTATCAAATTTATAAATTCATAACCTTTATTTAAGCTCAGATATAGCTCCAAATATCAATTCAAAGAAAAGACATATTACTTCAATTAAAGCAGCAATTAAAGAAGCCAACTTGTTTTCTTCTTTACTGATATCTTCTGTATCTTCAACTATTTCACCATCAGTGAATGTGATATTTG
>JAFPAK010000035.1 GCA_017390825.1 Clostridia bacterium | reverse complement strand
GGGTTTCACCTTTACCGCAAGAAACATTAGAGCGTTATAATTTAATACAGGTTCCTTGCATTGATAATCATAAAATGTACAAAGATGTTTTTGTTTATAAAAAAGGATATTCTCTTTCTGAACTTGATCAAAAATTTATTACTGAGCTATGTAATGCAAAAAGAAAATATTTAGATGATAAGCGGTTAATAAAACAAGGGTAATTTGCCGTCTGTTATGCATTTAACGTATTATCATTTTTGATAACACGAATGATAAACTTTATAATTCCATTTCTAAAAAGAAAGTGATACAATAAACCAAGACAAATAATTGCTTAAAGAAGCAAAATAATAGGAGGTTTATTTATGGCACGTTTTACTCTTCCCCGTGATATATACCACGGCAAAGGCTCTTTGGAGGCTTTAAAAAGCTTTAAGGGCAAAAAGGCAATAATCTGTGTCGGTGGCGGTTCTATGAAGCGCTTTGGTTTCCTTGATAAAGCACAGGCTTATCTTGAGGAAGCAGGCATGGAGGTAAAAATCTTTGACGGCATTGAGCCCGATCCTTCAGTTGAAACAGTTATGCGCGGTGCGGACGCTATGCTCGAATTCCAGCCTGACTGGATAGTAGCTATCGGCGGCGGTTCACCTATCGATGCTGCTAAAGCAATGTGGATCAAGTATGAATATCCCGATTGCACATTCGAAGATATGTGTAAGGTATTTGGTATTCCGGAGCTTCGTAAAAAGGCTCATTTCTGCGCTGTATCTTCTACATCCGGTACTGCTACCGAGGTTACAGCATTCTCTATTATCACCGATTACAGCAAGGGCATCAAATATCCTATCGCTGATTTCGAAATCACACCTGATGTAGCGATCGTTGATCCTGAACTCGCTGAAACCATGCCTCAGAAGCTTGTTGCACACACAGGTATGGATGCAATGACTCATGCTGTTGAAGCATATGTTTCTACCGCTAACTGTGATTACACAGACCCGCTTGCTATTCACGCTATTGAAATGATTATGAACGATCTCGTTCCTTCATATAACGGAGACATGGCATCACGCGATCGTATGCACAACGCACAGTGTCTTGCAGGTATGGCTTTTTCTAATGCGCTGCTTGGTATCGTTCATTCTATGGCGCATAAGACAGGTGCTGCATTTGCCGATTACGGCGCACACATCATTCACGGTGCAGCAAATGCTATGTATCTGCCCAAGGTTATTGCTTTCAACGCTAAAGATGAAACTGCTAAAAAGCGTTACGGAGTTATCGTTGACTATATGGGTATTGCCGATAAAAATGCATCTGATGATGATAAGGTTGCTGCGCTTATTGCTTATCTGCGTAAGATGAACGACGATCTTAAGATTCCACATTGCATCAAGAACTACGGTCCTGACAGCTATCCGACCGAAAACGGCTTTGTTCCTGAAGAAGTATTCCTTGAAAGACTTCACGACATTGCTGTTAATGCTATCGCTGATGCTTGCACCGGTTCTAACCCCCGTCAGCCTTCCGTTGAGGAAATGGAAAAGCTTCTTAAGTGCTGCTACTACGATACCGAAGTTGATTTCTAATAGTTGCTTGACGGTAAATATTATTATACATAAAAATGCTGATTATAAAGCGGCCGTCTGATGGACGGTCGCTTTATCTTCGAACAGGAGAATTACCATATGTACAAAATCGTAACTAAAAAAGAGCTTAACCCAACTGTTACACAAATGGAGATTGAGGCACCGCTTGTTGCAAATAAGGCAAAGCCCGGTCAGTTTATCATTTTGCGTGTTGATGAGGACGGTGAGCGTATTCCGCTTACCGTTGCAGGAACAAATAAGAAAAACGGCACCGTAAAAATCATTTTTCAGATTGTTGGTGCTACGACTCAAAAACTTAATTGCAAGAGAGAAAATGAATACATACAAGACTTTGTTGGTCCTCTCGGCGTTGCAACTCATATAGAAGGACTAAAGAGGGTTTGTATAGTAGGCGGCGGTGTCGGCTGTGCAATTGCTATGCCTATTGCCGAGGAACTTCACAATATGGGTGCGGAGGTAACGAGCATTATCGGCTTCAGAACTAAAGACCTTGTTATACTTGAAGATGAGTTCAGAACTTGCTCTGACAAGCTGTTTCTTATGACTGATGACGGCTCTTACGGCAAGAAAGGCAATGTATGTATACCGCTTAATGAAATGCTTGGAGCAGGCGAGGAATTTGATATGATAATCACTATCGGGCCGCTTGTTATGATGAAGTTTGTAGTGGAGGCAGCAAGACCTTATGGAACACCGGTTACTGCATCTATGAATCCGATCATGATAGACGGCACAGGTATGTGCGGCGGATGTAGGCTTACTCTTAATAAGGATGGAAAAAGGGTAACCAAATTTGCTTGCGTTGACGGCCCTGATTTTAACGGATATGAAATAGATTTTGACGAAGCAATGTCTAGAGGCAGAATGTATGCTGATTTTGAACGTCATGCGTATGAAGAAACCTGTAATTTGTTCAAAAAAGCATAAGGAGGAAAAAACGATGTCTATAAATCCTAAAAAACACGAAATGCCTACGCAACAGCCGCTCGTTCGTGCTCATAACTTTGACGAGGTTGCACTCGGATATACCGAGGAGATCGCAATTTCCGAAGCACAGCGTTGTTTGAACTGCAAAAATCAGCCTTGCGTTAATGGCTGCCCCGTAAATATCAATATTCCTGATTTTATATCTAAAATTAAAGAGGGAGATTTTGAAGCCGCTTATCAGGAGATTTCAAAATCATCCTCCTTACCTGCTGTTTGCGGTAGAGTCTGCCCTCAGGAAACGCAGTGTGAAAGCAAATGCACATTAGGAATCAAATTTGAGCCGGTTGGTATAGGCAGACTTGAGAGATTTGTTGCTGATTGGCATAATGAAAATACAACAGCAGCACCTATTGTGCCACAGACGAACGGACATAAGGTAGCGGTAGTAGGTTCAGGTCCTTCAGGGCTCACCTGTGCAGGCGATCTTGCTAAAAAAGGCTACAAGGTAACTGTTTACGAAGCTCTGCATACTGCAGGCGGTGTGCTTGTTTACGGTATTCCCGAATTCCGTCTGCCTAAATCTATAGTTGCAAAAGAGGTTGACACACTCAAAGCCTTGGGTGTTGATGTTGAACCTAATGTTGTTATCGGTAAAACTCTTACCATTGATGAGCTTTTCGATATGGGCTATGAGGCGGTGTTTGTCGGTTCAGGTGCAGGTCTGCCTAACTTTATGGGAATCCCTGGCGAAAGTCTGAAGGGTGTTTATTCAGCAAATGAATTTTTAACTCGCAGCAATTTGATGAAGGCATACCGTGATGATCCTGATACACCTATTATGAAAGGGGGTAAAGTTGCAGTAGTTGGTGGCGGCAATGTTGCTATGGATGCCGCAAGAACTGCATTGAGACTTGGTGCTGAAAAGGTGTATATTGTATATCGCCGATCTATGGAAGAACTCCCCGCACGTAAGGAAGAGGTTGAGCATGCTATGGAGGAGGGTATTGACTTCCAACTATTGCGTAACCCGATAGAGATTTTAGGTTATGAAAATCCCAACGATAAGCGTGATCCGAAAAATGGATTTGTCACAGGTATGAAGTGTATCAAGATGGAGCTTGGTGAGCCTGATGAAAAAGGCCGCCGTCGTCCTGTCCCGGTTGAAGGATCTGAGTTTGTGCTTGATGTAGATACTGTTATTATTTCAATAGGTACATCGCCCAATCCGCTTATCAAGAGTACTACCGAAGGTCTTGAAGTAAACGCTCGCGGAGGTATTATTGTAAATGAAGAAGGACTTACCTCACGCGAAGCTGTCTATGCCGGCGGGGATGCCGTTACAGGCGCTGCAACCGTTATTTCTGCTATGGGTGCAGGCAAGACTGCAGCTAAAGCTATTGATGAGTATTTATCTTCACGAAATAAACGCTGATCAGATAAAGCATCAGCCGGGGAGCATTACGCTCTCCGGCTGATTTTTTATGAGATTTTAAATTTATAAATCACTTGCAGACGGCTTAAATAAACGGAATATTACTTGAATCTCGTGTGAACTTTCGTGTGAACTTTTGCTTTTTTTCTATCAAAATTACTTGAATTTGAATAAAATTATTTTGATTAAATCAAAAAGGCAAAAGTGCCGAGATCCCTTTCTACAAAAGGCTTTAAAGCAAAAATCCCGTAACCATAAGGGCTACGAGATTTTTTTCATTTTGGTCGAGGCGACAGGATTTGAACCTGCGGCCTCTGCGTCCCGAACGCAGCGCTCTACCAAACTGAGCCACGCCTCGACATAATATTAATCGCTTAAATTTCAGCGACTTAAATATTATATTGTAAACAAAACGATTTGTCAATACCTTTTTTACAAAATTCTATAAATTAATACAGCATACTTTTGCCGTGCTGTTTGTATTCACTGGGGGTAAGTCCGGTATGCTTTTTAAATGCTTTGTTAAAGTTTGCGGTATTGTTAAATCCGCTGTCAAGTGCGATCTCCAGCATAGTATACTCGGCGTTCTTATCAAGCAAACGCATAGCTATATCAATACGCTTTTCAGTGATATAATCCCAAAGTGTGATTCCCATAACTGTTTTAAATACATTTGAAAAATAACTTGCACTCATACCGGCAACGTCTGCAATATCGCAAAGCCGTAGTTCAGTAGTAAGATTTTTATGTATATATTCAACTGCCTCGCTTATGGCGGTCATACTTTTTGCGGCAGTCTCATTTTTTTGTTGGTATTTGCCGCTGCGGACAAGACTTGTCAGTATTTCTATCAGCTTTGCACGCACCATCATACGGTATTCCGGAAGACTACATTCAAATTCATTCTCAGCTTCAAGCAAAAGTCTGCTGATGTTCTCTTGCAGCTCGCTACCTCTTTCAATACGGTTTTCAAAATCTGGCGAATGTGAGAAAAGAAGATTGTAATCAGTAAAGCGTTCGGTCTCATCGCCCCAGAAAAATCTTGGCTCGATATGCAAATTCATTATCTGCATACCGCCTTCATCAATCTCAGTGATGCAATGTATTTCATTTGAGGAGAAAACGAACACATCGCCTTTTTTGATAGTATAACTCTTACCGCACATAGAATAAATGCCGCTGCCCTCTTTTATAAGTACTATCTCAAATTGGCTGTGACGGTGTTCACGCCATATACGATGACCCTGCGGTACATTTACATTAAATAGCTTGACAAGAAACCCTTTGCCTACGCGCTCTCTTATGTATGCTTCCTTAACACTCATGGGTGATCCCTCATTCGTAAAATAGTTTGCAAAACCGTTAATATATTTGTTGAACTGTATTTAGCGTACAGATATAATATAATCACATTATACCTTGTGTTGTTTACAAGGTCAAGAGTAAAAATATATTTGTTAAGGGAGTAATATTTATGTCATTTAATACTTGTTCAAATCCGTCGGATCTTCGTATTACAGATATGCGTTTTGTGGATATCGACGGCGCGCCCAAAAGATGTACACTTATCAAAATTATGACCAATCAGGGGCTTGTAGGTTACGGCGAGGTGCGTGATGCGTCCAGCAAGACCTATGCATTAATGCTTAAAAGCAGAATTTTAGGCGAAAACCCCTGCAATGTGGATAAGATATTCCGCAAGATAAAGCAATTCGGCGGACCTTCCAGACAGGGCGGCGGTGTTTCCGGTATTGAAATAGCTTTGTGGGATCTTGCGGGCAAGGCATACGGAGTGCCGATGTATCAGCTGCTCGGCGGTAAATTCCGTGATGAGGTCCGTGTATACTGTGACACTGATGTTGATGGCAAGCACACAGGTCACGATATGGGTCTTGCGCTCAAAAAGCGTCTTGATATGGGCTTTACCTTCTGTAAAATGGATCTTGGTATCGGACTTTTGCTTGATGAGCCCGGCACGCTGAATGCTCCTTTAGGCTTTATTGATGATATGAAAAAGTATGCGCCGCACATTCTCAATGTTCAGGGCGGTTCTGTAACTGCTGATATGATGAAGGCGCAGAAAACTTATGACATTGTTACAACTGCGCATCCATTTACCGGTATTCACCTTACTGAAAAAGGACTTGATTATCTTGAAAACTATGTGCGTGAGGTTCGTGAGGTTATCGGCTATGAAGTGCCGCTTGCTATCGACCATTTCGGCCATATCTGTGTTGAGGATTGTATTCGTTTTGCTCGCAGAATGGAGCCGTACAACCTTGCATGGATCGAGGATATGATTCCGTGGATGTATACCGATCAGTATGTCAGACTTCGTAATTCAACTACCATCCCCGTTTGCACAGGTGAGGATATCTATCTTAAAGAGGATTTCGAGAAGATCATCAAGGCAGGCGGTGTATCTGTTATCCATCCCGATATTCTGACCTGCGGCGGTGCGCTTGAACTTAAGAAGATCTCTGATATCGCTGATGAAAACGGTGTTGCAGTTGCTGTTCATATGGCAGAGTCGCCGATAGCTTGTATGGCTGCTGTGCATACCGCTGCCGCTATGCATAACTGTCTTGCACTTGAATTCCATTCTATCGATGTTCCGTGGTGGAGTGATATTGTTAAGGGTCTGCCCAATCCGATCATTGAAAACGGATTTATCAAGGTTCCTGAAAAGCCGGGTCTTGGTATTGATGATCTTAACGAGGAAGTCATCGCAGCTCATGTCAATGATCAGATCCCCGGTATCTGGGAGTCCACCGATGCATGGAATAAAGAATTCTCTAACGACAGAATATGGAGCTGAATTTTTTGGATTTTATACAAAAATTTTCTTGCACAAACAACATATATATGGTATCATATAACCGCTGATTTTCTTCAGCGGTTATTGGTGCTTTTGAAAGGAGCAATAACTTATGATGGATATTAATGCTACAATGAAAAATTTCACCGAGCAAAAGGAGCTTATGGAGGATAAGATCCATAACGGCATCGAAGCATACCGTAAGGGCTACTTTAAGATCAATTTTGTTGATAGTGAAGGGAATCCCGTAAAAGGTGCTGATGTGAAGATCCGTCAAAAGACAAGCGAATTTAAGTTCGGATGTAACATTTTTAAACTCGGCTGCTTTAAGACCGACGAGGAAAATGCCAAGTATGAGGAGCTTTTCAAAGGTCTTTTTAACATGGCAACTATCCCATTTTATTGGAATGATTTTGAGCCGCAGGACGGACATATGCGTTTTGATAAGAATTCAGAATTTATCGATCGCCGTATTCCGCCTGAGTTAGCAATTGAATTCTGTCAAAAGCATAATATCGAGGTAAAGGGTCATCCGCTTTTTTGGCAGGCAATGCTGCCAAAGTGGTTGCCTGATGACTATGAGGAGATCAAACTTTATTGGGAGAGAAGACTCAAGGCTATCGCAGAGCGTTATGACGGAGTTATCCGCACTTTCGACTGTGTTAATGAGTGTACATCTGTTCCGATGAATAATTGGGAGCCTCATAAGAAAGAAGGCTCATACCGCAATCAAAAGCCGATAAGAGGTGTGTATCCTGAATGGGCATTTGAGCATACTGCTCATCATTTCCGTAAGTCGAAGCTTGTGCTTAACGAAACTGCCGGCCCATGGGATGAATATAAGCAGGAGCTTTCACCTTACTATCTTCTTGCCGAAAATCTTATCAATAAGGGTGCACAGGTAGATATCATCGGTTTGCAGTATCATAATTTCAACACGCCTGAAAACATGAAGGATCTTGCTCCGAAATATTACAATCCTGTTCATCTTTACAATGTTATGGATACATACGGTAAGCTTCAGCGCCCGCTTTCAGTATCCGAGATAACCATTCCCGGTTACGATGATGATATGCAGGCAGAAACACTTAAAAATCTTTACAGCATTTGGTTCTCGCACCCTGCAATGGAGTCTATCATCTATTGGAATATGGGCGATAACTGTGCTATTACTTCCAAAAACAACGCAGGCTGGTCAGAGGATCAGTATAAGAGCGGTATCGTTCGTTCAGACTTTACTAAGAAGCCGGCTTACGAGGTGCTTGATGAACTTATCAACAAGCAATGGCGTACAAACATTGATATAGAGGCTAATGCTGATCACACCTATTTTAAGGCGTTCTACGGTGAATATGAGGTAACTGCCCGTCATGGCGACAAGGTAGTTACGAGAAACTTAAAGTTGACCAAAAACGGCTGGCAGGAATTCTATTTTGAATTCTAAGATAAGAGGTGCAGGATATGGAGAGGATTTTTGAAGGTAAGACTGCACTCGTTACCGGTTCTTCAAGAGGTATCGGCAGCGCTATTGCTTATGACCTTGCAATAAACGGTGCATTTGTATATATTCACAGCGTTTCTAATATTCAGAAAGCGCAGGAGATGTGCGATAAAATAAGAGCAGCCGGAGGAAAATGTGATACTGTACAGGCTGATTTATGTGAGCCTGAGCAGTATGCAGATCTTATAGATAAAATAGGCGGCGTTGACTTTTTGGTGCTTAACGCATCGGTGCAGTATAAAAACACATGGGACAAGATAACTATTGATGAATTTAATAAACAGGTAAACTGCAATCTGCTTTCGTCAATGCTGCTTATTCAGCAGGCAGTTCCGTATATGAAAAAACGCGGAGGCGGTCGTATAATCACTATCGGTTCGGTTCAGGAAACAAAACCGCATCCCGAAATGCTTGTATATTCCGCCACAAAATCGGCGCAGACAACTATGGCAAAGTCTTTGTCACTTATTCTAGCGCCTGATAATATTACAGTTAACAATGTTGCACCCGGTGTAATCTTCACCGACCGTAATGTTGTTGCATTGTCCGATCCTGAGTATGCAAAAAAGGTGACCGATTCAATACCGTTGCGGTTCTACGGCGAGCCGAAGGATATTGCTGGCACTGTACGCTTGCTTTGTTCAGAGGACGGAAGATATATAACAGGGCAGAGCATTTATATCGACGGAGGTAAAAGTGTTCAGTAACTAGTGGAGGTATTTTAATGGATAAAGCCAAATTGCAGGAATTGTTAGATTCAATGACATTACAGGAAAAAGTAGGTCAGATGTTTCAGGGAAGCGCACCTATGTTCGGAACTGTCGGTGCGGTTACAGGAAATGTCGGAATGGAATGGGTAACTCCTGAGATCGTTTATACGATGGGTTCGGTACTCAATGTTTTCAGTATTGAGCGCATGAAGAAGCTCCAGGATTTTCACCTGCAGCACAGCAAAATTCCGCTTATTTTTATGATGGATATTATTTGCGGATATAATACTATTTTTCCTTTATCTCCTGCAATGGCAGGTACATTTAACCGTGAACTTATCAAGCAAACTGCACGCATTTCTGCAAAGGAAGCCGCAGCGCACGGTGTTAATGTAACATTTTCCCCTATGGTTGATATATCCCGTGATTCCCGTTGGGGCAGAGGCAGCGAGGGCTACGGCGAAGATCCCTGTCTGTCATCTATGTGTGCTGCTGCAATGGTAGAGGGTTACCAGGGCGATGATCTTTCAAGTCTTGACACGGTTGCTGCATGCGTTAAACACTTTGCTGCTTACGGCGCAACCTATGACGGTAAGGATTATAATTCTACCGATATGTCAGAACGTGTGTTGCGAGGAGTATATCTACCTCCGTATAAGGCTGCTGTTGATGCAGGTGCAGCACTTATAATGACCTCGTTTAACACTATAAATGGTGTTCCCGCTACTATTAATCATCACACAAATGTTGATATACTTCGTAACGAGTGGGGATTTGACGGTGTTGTTATTACAGACTATGCTTCTGCTCTTTACAGTTATCATGAGGGAGGCTGTAACAGCGAGGCTGAAAACGCACAGCTTTGTATTGAAAGCCAAGTAGATATTGATATGATGGATGAAGTATATTCTCTTTATATCAAAAAAGCGTTGGATCAAGGGCTTATTACTATCGAGCAAGTAGATGCCTGCGTAATGCGTATTCTTGAGCTTAAAAACAAGCTTGGTGTGCTTGATGATCCATACCGCTATATGGATGAAACGGCTGCCGATAAGCTTGATTATGAGGCTCATAATGCAGTTGCAAGAAGAGCAATTTATGAGGGCAGCGCTCTGCTTAAGAACGATGATAAGGTATTGCCGCTTAAAAAGACTGAAAACATTGCTTTTATCGGACCGTTTACGCATATGAACGATCTTGTAAGTGAGTGGTCAAAGGTAGTTGATACCCGTCATAAGGGTGTAACGCTTGTTGATGCCCTTAAAGAGCGTGAAGATATCACCGGCAACAACACCATTTGCCGCGGTACTTCGGTACTTCGTAAGGAAGAATTCTCGGATATCGTTCCCGAAGATCCATGTTATGATGAACCAGAGAAATATTTTGCCGAAGCAATTGAAAAAGCAAAGAATGCCGATACAGTTGTAATGTATATGGGTGAGTCAAGCCTTCAGTTCGGCGAGTCACGCTCGAGAACAGAGGCAAGCATGCCTGAAGTGCAGATGGAGCTGCTGCGAGAGATACATAAAGTAAATCAAAATATTATTGTTGTTCTGTTCAACGGCAGACCGCTTGCTCTTACTGAGGTTTCAGAACTTTCAAAAGCAATTCTTGATGTATGGTATCCCGGAACAGAGGGTCATAGAGCAATACTTGATATGCTGTTCGGTGATGAAGTGCCGTCCGGCAGATTGCCGTTCTGCTTCCCGAGAAAACCTGGTCAGACTCCGCTTTTCTATAGTTATCTTGTAACAGGACATGCAAATTACAACGGTAAGAATAATCAGTTTGGTTTACGTTATCTTGATACATGGAACACCCCGCTTTATCCGTTTGGTTACGGTCTTTCATATACCGATTTTGAGTATTCAAACCTTAGGCTATCAGCCGATGAAATGACTGTTGACGGTAAGATAATCGCAAGTGTCGATATCGAAAACAAGGGCGAGCGTGATGCTTATGAAACCGTACAGCTCTATATCCGTGACAGATATGCAAAATTCATATCACGCCCCGTTAAGGAAATGAAGGACTTTAAAAAGGTATTCATCAAAAAAGGTGAAAAGGTTACTGTTTCATTTGAGATCACAGAGCCAATGCTCCGCTATTATAATATTAATGATGAGTATGTTTCCGAAAAGGGTCTGTTCCATGCATTCGTTGCACCACACAGCTACCACGAGGAATATAAAGAATTCAATCTTATTTAATTACAAATCCCCCGAAACAACTGTCTTTCGGGGGATTTGCTGTTTTTATCCGTGAAAAATATGTTGAATAATTGCGTATTTCGTGGTACAATTAATTCAAATCATTTTTGGAGTGTTATTAATGAAAAAAATACATAAACTAGATTTGATATTACTGGTTGGCATTGGACTTATAGCAATAGTAAGTGCCATTATCGATATTTTTTATGTGGTTGTTTTTCCTGTGTGTTCTTGTGCAAGTGTATTTTATGTTTCTTATCCGCTGTGGATTATATTGCTCATATATTC
>JAFPAK010000279.1 GCA_017390825.1 Clostridia bacterium | reverse complement strand
GCAGATACTGTCAGAGCTCAACGGTATATCCGAACAGTCTAGCAGAACGCAGATAAGAATTTTTATTTCGTCATATGTTGAAAGACCTCCCGGCTCAACACCGGAACGAAAGGTTTCATTTGTCAAAAAAATACCCCATTTTCATTTATAAATTTAAATTATTGTACCACGGTTTAATAAAAAAAACAACTGTTATGGTTTGATAATATTAATTTTTTTAAAATTCACTTTTTAAATATTGATATATACTTAAATTTATGATATAATCCATAAGATAATGAACATTAACTTATGAAAGAGGTACACAATGCAAATAAAGCCTGAAAATATCAGAAACTTTTGCATAATTGCACATATTGATCACGGTAAATCAACACTTGCAGACCGTTTGCTTGAATTGACCCAATCGGTAGCACAACGTGATATGACAGAACAGCTGCTTGACAGCATGGATCTTGAGCGTGAGCGCGGTATTACGATAAAGGCTCATGCAGTAACGCTTTATTACGATGCTGCTGACGGCGAGCGCTATGAGCTTAATCTTATCGATACTCCAGGTCATGTAGACTTTAACTATGAGGTTTCCCGTTCTCTAGCGGCTTGCGAGGGGGCACTGCTTGTTGTTGACGCTTCACAGGGAATTGAAGCGCAAACGCTTGCAAACACTTATCTTGCACTAGATCATGATCTTGAAATACTACCAGTAATCAATAAAATCGACCTGCCAAGTGCAGATCCCGACCGTACTGCAGAGGAAATTGAAGATGTTATCGGAATTGAAGCTCATTCTGCACCGCAGATATCTGCAAAAAACGGCATCAATGTTGAGCAGGTGCTTGAAACCATCGTAACAGGCATCACACCGCCGACGGTTAATGATGATGCACCGCTCAAAGCTTTGATATTTGATTCCTATTATGATCCGTATAAGGGCGTTATCGTCTTTTTCCGAGTTGTTGAAGGCGTTGCTAAGCAGGGAATGAAGATAAAGATGATGTCAACCGGTGCTGAATTCGATATCGTTGAGATAGGCAGAAAACGGGCTACATATATGGAGCCTTGTGACGAGCTTCGTTCTGGCGAGGTTGGATATATTGCTGCATCTATCAAAAATGTTGCCGATGCGAGGGTAGGTGATACTATCACTGCATCTGACAGACCTGCTGCCGAAATGCTTCCCGGTTACCGCAAGGTAAATCCTGTGGTATTCTGCGGTATATATCCGGCCGACGGAGCGCAGTATACAGATCTTCGTGAGGCACTTGAAAAGCTGCAGCTTAATGATGCTTCGCTTGATTTTGAGGCAGAAACTTCATCAGCTTTGGGATTTGGTTTCCGCTGCGGATTTTTAGGACTTCTTCACATGGAGATAATTCAGGAGCGACTTGAACGCGAGTATAATCTCGATCTTGTCACAACAGCGCCGAGCGTTGTATATAAGATAAATCTTGCAAGTGGTGAAACAGTTGAGATCTCCAATCCCACAAACTATCCCGATCCGGCACTTATTATGTCGCAAGAGGAGCCGATCTGCGATGTGCATATTTACAGCCCTAATGATTTTGTAGGCTCAATAATGGAGCTTTGTCAGGAACGCAGAGGCGTTTATATCGATATGCAGTATGTAACAACTGAACGAGTTGATATTCATTACGAGCTGCCTTTAAACGAAATAGTATATGACTTTTTCGATGCTTTAAAATCACGCACAAGAGGTTATGCCTCATATGATTATGAACCCAAGGAATACCGACGTTCAAATCTGGTTAAACTCGATGTTATGCTCAATGGCGAAATAGTAGATGCACTTTCTTTCATTGTTCATGCGGATAATTCATATACAAGGGCAAGAAGAATTGCAGAAAAGCTGAAAGAACATATTCCGAGACAACTGTTTGAAATACCTGTTCAGGTTGCTGTTGGCGGCAAGGTAATTGCGAGAGAAACCGTACGCGCAATGCGTAAGGATGTTCTGGCCAAATGCTACGGAGGTGACATTACCCGTAAGAAAAAGCTGCTTGAAAAGCAAAAAGAGGGTAAAAAGCGTATGCGACAGCTTGGTAGCGTAGAAGTACCGCAGGAGGCATTTATGGCGGTGCTTAAGCTTGATGAGTAAATTTTAGGAGAATTCATGAGTAGTTGCAATGTAAATAAAACCGTGTCTTCAGAAGAGATGGCGGTACAAAATGATTATGCAAATAGGGTTAAAATATTGAGCGAGAGCCGCTACGGCGCACCGTGTGCACTCGTTCGTACCTTTGGTTGTCAGCAGAATGTGGCAGACGGTCAGCGTATCAAGGGTATGCTGGCTGAGATGGGATATACCTTTACCGAGAATGAGGATGAGGCGGATATCATCATATTTAACACCTGCGCCGTGCGTGAACATGCAGAAGACAGAGTATTCGGAAACATTGGTGCACTTAAGCATTTTAAGCGTCGTCGACCTGACGGTATCGTTGCAGTGTGCGGATGTATGACTCAGCAAGAGCATATTACAGACAAAATAAAAAAGAGCTTTCCTCATGTTGATCTTGTCTTCGGTACCTTCTGTCTGCATAAATTGCCGCAGATGCTGTACACCGTTTTGAGTGGAAACAGAAGAGTGTTTGATATAAAAGAAACAGACGAATCAATAGCCGAGGGAGTTCCTACTGTTAATGATGGCGGTGTATGTGGTTGGCTTCCTGTAATGTATGGATGCAACAATTTCTGCACATACTGTATCGTGCCGTATGTACGTGGCAGAGAGCGTAGCAGAAGCCCTGAAAATATTATCGCCGACCTTAAAAAAATGGTTGCAAGCGGTATTAAAAATATTACCTTGCTCGGTCAGAATGTGAATTCTTACGACGGCGGCATATCATTTGCAGAGCTTTTACGCAGATGCAATGCGGTTGAGGGCGAATTTATACTGAGGTTCATGACATCGCATCCTAAAGACTGTACTGAAGAACTGCTAATTGCGATGAGTGAGTGTGAAAAGGTTGAAAAGCATCTCCATTTACCGGTACAGTGCGGATCTGACAGAGTACTTAAAGCAATGAACCGCAAATATACAAGAGAAAAATATTTGTCACTTATCAAAAGGGCAAAAGAACTTATGCCTGAAATAATGCTGACATCCGACATAATTGTTGGATTTCCCGGAGAAACCTATGAGGAGTTCTGCGAAACTGTCAGCCTTATCAAGGAGGTTCGCTATCAGTCATTATATACTTTTATCTATTCCAAACGAAATGGTACTCCTGCGGCAAAAATGGAGGATGTCGCTACCCGAAAAGAAAAGGGTAAGTGGTTTGATGAACTGCTTAAGGTTCAGGAAAAGATATCCTTTGAAGTGTGCGATGAACAGGTCGGCAAGACCTTCAGAGTGCTTGTGGAGGAGCCGTCGCGCACAGAAGGATATGTATATGCAAGAACATATACGAATCATATTGTTGAACTTAGCGGTGACGATTCGTTGATAGGTAAGTTTTTGGATGTTACAATTACAGAAGGAAACTCATGGATATTAAAAGGTAAAATCAACTGAAAGGAAGATATAAAATGGATGTTATCAGTGCAGTAAGGCAGCTTGGCGTTGCAATTCAGGAGGACGAGGTATATATCAGATACAATCTCGCAAAGGAAAAGAATAATGAGGACAAGGAGCTTCAGGATCTTATCGGTCAGTTTAATCTTATCAGACTTAATCTCAATGAGCAGTTTGGCGATGGTGACGAGGCTGCCGATAAAGAAAAGGTAGTAAAGCTCAATAATGAGCTTCGTGAATGCTATGCAAAGATTATGCAAAATGAGAGCATGGTTGCTTTCAACACAGCAAAGGAAGAGTTCGATGCTCTTATGAACAAGGTCAATGGTATAATCGGTCTTTGCGTTGAAGGCAAAGATCCAATGACCTGTGAGCCGCCCAGCGGCTGCTCCGGATCGTGTTCATCCTGCAGCGGATGTCATTAAGTTTTTGAATTTTAAAAGGACGGTAGTATAAATTATGCCAAGAGCAACCGATATACTCCCTGAGGTAACACCTTCAATGTCGCCTATGATGCGTCAGTATGTTGAGATCAAATCAAAGCATATGGATAGTATTCTTTTTTTCCGTTTGGGCGACTTTTATGAGATGTTTTACAACGATGCCGTTGTAGCGAGTGACGAGCTTGATTTGGTTTTGACTAAGCGTGCAAACGGCGAGGAGGAAAAGGCGCCGATGTGCGGCGTTCCTTATCATAGCTGTGAGTCATATATCGCACGGCTTGTAAAAAAGGGATACCGTGTAGCCATCTGTGAGCAGACTGAGGATCCGGCAAAGGCAAAAAAACTTGTTAAGCGTGATGTAACTCGCATTATAACTCCCGGTACTGTTACCGAGGATTCAATGCTTGATATCGGCAGAAACAACTATCTTGCTACCGTTTACTATGATAAGCTTACCTGCGGCTTATGCTTTGTTGACATATCGACAGGTGAAGTTCATCTTACAGAACTTTCATCCGAACAGATGGCTGCAGACGCTTCAAATGAGCTTATGCGTTTTATGCCATCCGAGGTTTTGCTCAATAACGATGCCGCTGAACTGCACGGCATTGTATCAATGCTTTCAAATAAGCTCGGTGCAAGAGTTGAGATAGTCGGCGATGAGGATTATTACAGCGCCCAAAGCAAGATAAATACACTTGACCATTTTAAAGCACCGATGTTTTCCTCACTCGGTATTGTTGACGACAGCGTAGCCTGCAAAGCTTTGTGCTGTGCTATGGACTTTTTGATGCGCACGCAGAAAAATGATCTGTCTGCCATTACTGAAATAGATATCTATTCGGATAATCAGTTTATGCGTCTTGATATTTCAACACGGGCTAATCTTGAACTTGTTGAAACTATGCGTGGAGGCTCCAAAAAAGGGTCGCTTTTGTGGGTGCTTGATCATACGAGAACTCCCATGGGAAAGCGTCTTATACGCTCATGGGTCGAACAACCGCTTCTTTCTGCAGCCAAAATATCGAAGCGCCAGAATGCAGTAGCCGAGCTTGTAACAAAATTTGAACTTCGCGAGGAACTGACAGAGGCTTTGCGCGATATTAAGGATATTGAGCGCCTTATGACACGCGTGCTCTACGGTACTGCAAACCCGAAGGAATTGCTTTCTCTTTCAGATACACTGCAGAAAATGCCAAGAATAAAAACTGCTCTTAGAAGTGTTAATTCCTCAATGCTAAAGGAAATATACGAAAATATAGAGCCAAATATGGAGTTAAGTCTTCTTATCAAGTCAGCTATTCGTGAGGATGCACCAATGCTTGTGCGTGAGGGTGGAATCATTCGTGACGGATATAACGAGGAGGTTGACCGCCTTCGTGCGGACAAAGACGGTGGTACAACTATCGTATCAGAGCTTGAAGCAAGAGAAGCGGAACGTACCGGAGTAAAGAAACTGCGTATAAGATATAACCGTGTATTCGGTTATTACATAGAAATACCCAATTCAGCTGATTTTGAACCGCCGGAGGATTATATTCGTCGTCAGACACTTGCTAATTGTGAGCGTTATGTTACAACAGAAGTGAAAGAGCTTGAAGCCCGTATTCTCGGTGCTCAAGATAAGCTTGTTGCACTTGAGTATGAGCTTTTCTGTGCACTTCGCAGTAAGGTAGGAGAATATGCCGATAGTATCAAGCACACGGCAGTCGCTATTGCACAACTTGACGCTGTGTGGTCGCTTGCGGTAACTGCTGCTGATAATAACTATGTGTGTCCTGAAATATGTGTTGACGGAAGACTTGAAATATGTGAAGGTCGTCATCCGGTGGTGGAGCAAATCAGTAATGCTGCATTTGTTCCAAATGACACTATGCTTGATTGTGGAGAGAATCGTTGTTCTATAATCACCGGCCCGAATATGGCGGGTAAATCAACATATATGCGTCAAACCGCTGTCATTACCCTTATGGCACAGATAGGATCGTTTGTTCCGGCACGCAGTGCAAGAATCAGTATAGTTGATGCTATTTTTACTCGTGTCGGTGCATCTGATGATCTTGCAGGCGGTCAGTCTACATTTATGGTGGAGATGAGCGAGGTTGCAAATATTCTTAAATATGCGACGAAAAACAGTTTGCTTATCATTGATGAGATAGGAAGAGGTACTTCTACATATGACGGTATGGCTATTGCAAGAGCAGTACTTGAATATGTGGCAGATCAAAAAAAGATAGGCGCAAAAACCTTGTTTGCTACTCACTATCATGAGCTTACTGCTCTTGAGGGTATTATTGACGGTGTAAAGAATTATAATATCGCTGCTAAAAAGCGTGGAGACGATATAATATTCCTTCGTCGTATCGTTCGCGGCGGTGCTGATGAAAGCTACGGTATCGAGGTTGCAAAGCTTGCCGGTGTACCTGGTGAAGTTATTAAGCGTGCAAAGCGCATATTGCATACACTCGAGGATGCTCATAGATCTGATGAGCCGATAACCGAGATTGCAGACGATATACCGGAGCAGGTCACATTTACTTCAAATCAAACTACTGATATCACTAAAGAACTTCAATTGATAGATGTAAATACACTTACTCCCATTGAAGCCCTGCAAAAGCTCTATGAGCTTTGTGATAAGGCAAAGAAAATATAAAGAAAGGAATGAATACCTGTGCCGAGAATTAATGTACTTGATAAACACACAGCAGAACTTATTGCTGCAGGCGAAGTTGTAGAGCGTCCGGCTTCTGTTATTAAAGAGCTTGTTGAAAACAGTATTGATGCAGGTGCACACACTGTAACAGTTGAGATAAAAAACGGTGGCAACACCTTTATGCGTGTTACTGATGACGGATGTGGTATTCATCCCGATGACATAAAGAAAGCATTTCTTCGTCATGCGACGAGTAAAATATCGACCGGTGCTGATCTTGATGCAATATCAACGCTCGGCTTCCGTGGAGAAGCGCTTGCTTCTATCTGTGCTGTTGCAAAGGTTGAGATAATGACAAAGACTGCTGAGCATGAATTCGGCAAGCGTTATGTAATACACGGCGGCGAGGAGATCGAATTTGAGGATGCAGGCTGTGCACAGGGGACAACGATAGTAGTCAGAGAACTGTTTTACAACACACCTGCAAGACTGAAATTCTTAAAAAAAGATACTACCGAATCAAATGTTGTAGCTTCAATGCTGGAAAGAATGGCTCTGTCGCATCCCGAAATAACATTTAGACTTATTCGTGACGGAAAGCAGCAACTTAATACGCCAGGCGATGGCGAACTGAGATCTGCTGTATTTACCGTGTGTGGGAAGGCTTTTGCTGATTCAATGCTGCCGGTGCAGTATGAACTTAACGGTGTCGGTGTGTCGGGATATATTTGTACTCCAACATCGTCAAGAAAGAGCAGGGGAATGCAGTATTTCTTTCTGAATGGAAGATACATACGTACAAAGACAGGTATAGCTGCAATTGAGCAGGCATATAAAAACTCTATAATGGTGGGAACATATCCTGCTTGTGTTTTGAATATATTGCTCAATCCGTATGAGGTTGATGTGAATGTGCATCCAAGCAAGATCGAAGTGCGATTTTCAGATGAAAGCCGTATTTTCAATGCTGTCTACTATGCAGTAAAATCTGCTTTAAATGAGGATATAAAAAGAGTAGCTTTTGAAACAAAGTTGGATAGATCAATAGATGAGAAGGTTATTTTCAAAGGTGAGCAGGTTAAGCTTGATTTCAAGCCGTCTGCGCCCGTGAAAACTGTCCCTGCTGCGCCAAAGACACCATACAGTCATAGCTATATTGGCTATGAGCCTTCACCGAAAAAGCAGGCTGTAAGTGATACGGAAATTAAGAATTATAACGAGCTGCTTATTTCAACAGCAAAGTCTGCTGACGAACTTAAAGAACAAATTTCAAATGGCGCTTTTTCTTCGGATGATGTAAAATCAGTTGTATCTCCAAAGCCGCAAACTGTTGCAGAAGTGCAGCCAGATGAAATTGAATTCAAGTATATAGGAGAGGCTTTTTGTAACTATATTCTTGTTGAGCAGGATAATAAGATAATCATGATCGACAAACATGCAGCGCATGAGCGTATATTGTTTGAGGATATCAAGAAAAATGTTACACATTCTGCTCAAATGTTGCTTGTGCCGGTTCGTGTTGAGCTTTCGTCTGAAGAGTATGACATCGTTTTAAATTATATCGATGAGATAAATTCACTCGGATTTGAAATAGAGGATTTTGGACCCAAAACACTTCTTGTGAGAGGCGTTCCTATGAGCCTTGAAAATGAGGATACAACGGCACTTGTTGAGGAGATAGCCCAGAAGTTGTTGAATAAATTTACTGACTTTACGCCTGAGTTTCTTGATTGGCTTTATCATAATGTCGCTTGCAGAGCGGCAATAAAGGCAGGAAATAAAAACTCGGCATTTGAGCTTGAAAAATTAGCAAGGCGTGTTCTGTCGGATAAAGCAATCAGATATTGTCCGCACGGCAGACCGGTTGCAGCAGAGCTTACTGAAAACGAGATCAAAAAGAGGTTTTCAAGGATTTGAATGATACAAAAATACCTATAATCGCAGTCGTAGGGCCTACGGCTTCAGGCAAGACTTCGCTTGCTATCAGCATAGCAAAGCATATCGGCGCAGAGGTTGTTTCATGCGATTCAATGCAGATATATAAAGAACTGTGTATTGCATCAGCAAAACCTACGCCCGATGAAATGCAGGAAGTTCCTCATCATATGATAGACATTGTTTCCTGTAAGGACAGTTTTTCAGTTGCCGATTATGTTGCGCTTGCATCAAAAAAAATTAAGGATATCCATTTTAGAAAAAGACCTGTTGTATTGTGTGGCGGTACCGGGCTTTATGTTGACAGTCTGCTAAATTGCATTGATTTTTCTGATAATACTGCTGATAATGAATTGAGGAATAAACTTAAAGAGCAGTATTTACATCACGGTGGGGAATATATGTACAAGCTGCTTTGCGATGTTGATAAAGCAGCATCGGAAAAAATACATCCCAACAATATAAAACGAGTGCTTCGTGCACTTGAGATATACTATTCAAGCGGCAGATCAAAGACCGAGCAGGACGAGATCGCACGCAATAATGAAAGTATTTACCACACTTTATATATAGGTATCAATTATAATAATAGAGATGTTTTATATGACCGAATAAACCGACGTGTCGATATCATGCTAACCGACGGACTGCTTGATGAGGTAAAAAGCTTTTATAACATAGATGGTGTAAATACTGCTTCTCAAGCAATAGGCTGTAAAGAACTGAAACCGTATCTTGACGGTGAAAAAACGCTTAGTGAGTGTGTTGAGCATTTGAAAATGCAGACACGAAGATATGCCAAGCGCCAACTGACTTGGTTTGGCAGAAACAAAGATATTTACTGGGTATATCCCGATGTTGATGATGATTATGTAAACAAAGCCATCACATTGTGTGAGGAATTTTTAAGGAGGTAAATTTTAAGTGAAGAATAAGATCTCAAAGCTCTTGTTTTCGATATTTGGAATAGTGCTTATTCTTTATGTTGCGGTACGCATTACCTCCGATATTTTTGTTTCGGAAAAGACTGAAGTCGCTTATCAGATCCAATTGGATGAAACGATAAAAGGTGAGTGTATAGCTATCAGAAATGAGCATATAATTACATCAAATAACTCATCTGTTGCGGTTTACAATGCCGCTGACGGTCAGAAGATAGCAAAAGGCGCAAAGGTAATTGAATATTATTCATCCGAAGCGGATGTTGCCGCAAAAAAGGAAGTGGAAAGCTTGCAAAGATTCGTAGATGAATTAAGCGAGCTTGAACAGCAGAATAAGTATTATGCTGCGGATCTTGATAGTATCCAGAACAATATTAGAACCAACGCATTAAATATGATAAAAGATATAGAAAACAACGATTTCACTGATATTGATGATGCTGAAAATGAATTGCTCTTTGCTTTTTGCTCAAACCAGCTTGCAACCGGCAAAGTCGATGATTTTAGCGGGGTTATCGATGCATACGAACAGGAGATTAAAAATAAAAAATCCGCTTTTGAGAGTAGTGTTGCTTCTGTAACAAGTCCTGAGTCTGGTTATTTTATCAGCAGTATCGATGGTTATGAAAACTGTTACGATTTTTCAAATGTAAAAAATATGACTGTGTCCGACTTTGAAAGTATCACTCCGTCTGATTTATCGGCTGACAGTGTAGGCAAGGTAGTTAGTTCGCATGAGTGGTATCTTGCTGTTAAGATCACCGAGGAACAATCTCATTTATTAAATCCGGGTGTGACATATCAGATAAAGCTTTCAATAGCGGGAAACGAAAAAGTAAGCATGACATTGTCTTCTCTAAATCAGGACAAGTCTACCGGCAAGGCAGTTGCAGTATTCTCATGCTCTTATATGAAT
>JAFPAK010000034.1 GCA_017390825.1 Clostridia bacterium | reverse complement strand
CTTTGGGTAATTAAAAAGGCGGATATGACTAAAACTATAGGGATTTGAACACATAGGTAGAAAGTTTAAAAGAGTTCGGATTTGTGCTGTCCTTTTAAAAAGCTTTTTATGGTCATTTTACAAAACAAAAAACGGCTTGTAAAACAAGCCGTTTTTTATTATTGTACATTGGGTGTATACTGAGAATTTTGTGCTTGCGGCACGCTTCTTTTGCAAGCCCATACAAGACTTATTATCCACATAACGATCGTCCACCCGAGAAAGATGTTAAAAAGAATTACTTTTGTCCGGTTGTTTCTCTTTGCAAGTGCGATTATTGAAGGAAGCATATACAAAGCTACCCAAAAAAGCACTACAAAGAACACCATAAGAACCGCTAAAACACTTACTCCGCCCGTGCTAAACACTGACATTATTCATTCACCTCCTTTTTAGGTCTGATATTCATTAATATCAGCACTATCGCTAAAACTGCCGAAGTTGAAATCAATGAAAATCCACCGAAATTATCAACAGCTACAACGCCGATAACCGCACCGATCAAAAATATTAAATCAAGTCCAAAATACACCATGCTTCTTGAAAGCTTATGCTTATCTTTATCACGAATGGCAGAAAACAGAAGATCTGTTGCACTACGCAGATTGCCCGTACACATTGTAGTGGCGCAGACTTCGCCCTTTATTTTTCTGAAACTCTGCACCTGCAATGAACAGACAAACGATACAAGCACATTTGCAACGATATCCATATTCCCGTACGGAATAAACGCAACTGCCGTAATAATAACAAGCTCTGCAGCAATGATTATCTGCCGCCAATGGAATGTACTGATATTCTGAAGCTTGAGTCGAACAAGCTCAACAATAAGTATTCCGGCCACAAAGGCAAGTATAGGTACGGCATAAAGCACAGCTTTATGCCAATTACCTTTTGCCAGGTTCAATCCGAGCAGCACAATATTGCCGGTTTGAGCATTGGCAAAGACCTTACCTCTTGCAATATAAGTATATGCATCCCAAAATCCGCCTACTATGCTTAACATAGCGCCGATAAGGAAGCTTTCTGACATTTGTCTTTCGCTTTTCACGGCTTTAACCCATTATTACCTTAACTTCTCTTGTCTTACCGCCGATAGCAGGAATAGCCTTGCCGTTAAACTCCTCACCGTCAACAATAAGCTTTACAACGCCCTTCTGAACGCCTGCTGTGTTATCGACTGTAATGTTGAAGACATCTCCTCTGAACTTTCTTGTTACAGTAAAGCCCTTCATTGTTTCAGGGATGCAAGGATTGATGACAAGTCCGTCAAAATCAGGCATGATACCCAGAATGTAGCGTGATACATTATAGAATGTCCATGCAGCTGTACCGGTAAGCCATGAGTTTTTAGCCTCGCCATGATTCACTGCATCACGACCGGCGATCATCTGACTGTAAACATACGGCTCTGTGCGATGGATATCACTTATCTCTTCAAGGTATGCAGGGCAGGTCTTTTTATATACCTCAAATGCTCTGTTACCTCTGCCGACAACTGTCTCCGCAATAGATATCCACGGATTGTTATGACAGAAGATACCGCCATTTTCCTTATATCCAGGCGGATATGATGAAATCTCACCAAGTTCAACATGGTAAACGGTGTATGAAGGTGAATTAAGCACTATACCATACTTTGTATCAAGATATTTTTCAACCGACTGCAATGCCTTTAACGCTCTGCCGTCCTCAACACCGATGCCTGCCATTACGCAGAAGCCCTGCGGCTCGATAAATATCTTACCCTCTTCACACTCATGTGAACCAACCTTGTTGCTGTATGCATCGTAAGCACGGACAAACCATTCGCCATCCCAGCCTGCCGAAAGAACAGCCTCTGTCATTTTAGCGATCTCAGCCTCTGCACGGGCAGCCTCATTATCCATGCCCTTTGCACGGCATAGTGCAACATAGTCAGGACCGACAGCTACGAACATACCTGCAATAAATACAGACTCTGCAACAGGACCTTCAGACGGACCAAATGTCTGGAATGACTCACCCGGCTGCTCCGAGAAGCAGTTCAAGTTAAGGCAGTCGTTCCAGTCAGCACGACCGATAAGCGGTAATGAATGCGGGCCGAGATTGTTGATAACATGATCGAATGAGCGTTTAAGATGCTCCATAAGTGACTGTGCTTTTGACATATCACAGTCAAATGCAACCTGTTCGTCAAGGATCGAGTAATCCCCTGTTTCCTTTATGTAAGCAGCAACACCGAAGATGAGCCAGAGCGGATCATCATTAAATCCGGAACCGATCTCATCGTTTCCTTTTTTGGTAAGCGGCTGATACTGATGATATGCAGATCCGTCCTCCATCTGTGTTGCGGCGATATCGAGAATACGCTCACGGGCTCTTGCGGGGATAAGGTGAACGAAGCCCAAAAGATCCTGAGAAGAATCACGGAAGCCCATACCTCTACCGATACCTGACTCAAAATATGATGCGGAGCGTGACATATTAAAGGTAACCATACACTGATACTGATTCCAGATGTTTACCATGCGATTAAGCTTTTCATCTTCGCTATCTACACTATAAACAGAAAGCAGCTCTGTCCAATAAGCCTTAAGGTCTGCAAGTGCTGCGTCGACCTGCTCATCTGTTTTGAATTTTGAAAGCAACTCCATTGCAGGTTTTTTATTAATAACATCCTGAGCTTCAAACTTCTCATCAACAGGATTTTCACAGTATCCGAGAACGAAGATAAAGCTCTTCTCCTCACCCGGTTCAAGCTCGATATCAAGCTTGTGTGAGCCAATAGGTGACCAACCACTTGCAACAGAGTTTCGTGCTCTGTTTTCAAGAACTGCATCGGGATTTGCGAAGCCGTTATAAAGACCGATGAATGTCTCTCTGTCTGTATCAAAGCCGGAGATCGGTGCATTTACGCTGAATACTGCATAATGATTGCGGCGCTCACGGTACTCTGTTTTATGATAAATCTCAGATCCGATAACTTCGACCTCACCCGTTGAGAAGTTACGCTGGAAATTAGTAGTATCATCCTGTGCATTCCAAAGACAAAACTCAACGAACGAGAACATTGAAAAGCTCTTTTTAGCAGATGTGTTGTTGGTAAGACGAATACGGTGTATCTCAGCAGTAGTATGAAGCGGAACAAATGAGGTCTGCTCTGCGGTGATGCCGCCAACTGTTGAACTGATTACAGAATAGCCGAGACCGTGTCTGCAACAGTAGCTCTCATATGGAGTCTTTACCGGCATCCAGCCCGGAGTCCACACCGTGCCGTTATCATTGATATAAAAATATCTTCCGCCTGCATCACAGGGAACATTATTATAACGGTAACGGGTAAGTCTTAAAAGCTTAGCATCCTTGTAAAAACAGTAACCGCCTGATGTGTTTGATATAAGACCGAAAAAGTCCTCATTTCCGAGATAGTTTATCCACGGATAAGGTGTATCAGGTCGCTCAATAACATATTCTCTTTGTTTATCGTCAAAATGTCCGAATTTCATATTATATGACGCTCCTTATTATTTTATTTATAAATATATATTATAATACATTGCAAAATAAATCAAGAAGTTTTTACTCTTTTTGATAAAAACATTGACAATCGGCATAGATTAAATATATAATATAGATTGGATTATTATTTTAAGGAGAAGATGCTATGAAGGGTGTAAATTTCAAGAAATACCTATCAATCGCGCTTGTCTTTTTAGGCGTTTTCGCCCTGCTTATTGCATTTTACTTTGCGCTTGACAGATACGATCAGGTTTCCGCTGCAATTTCAAAGATAATCGAAATATTGCATCCTTTTATTTTCGGTGCGGTGCTCGCTTATATTCTGAAGCCTGCATGTAACACCTTCGAAAATATTATTAATAAGCTGTTCTCATGGATAAATAAAAAGCGCAGGCAAAAAAACAGTATTGCTGCACCGATATCCGAAAAGCTTACTGCAAGCATATCTAAATACGGTGCTATATTAATAAGCCTT
>JAFPAK010000278.1 GCA_017390825.1 Clostridia bacterium | reverse complement strand
CGCTCAATTATAATAAGCTGAATTCAGGTTGGGATTCACCTACGGATGACTCAAATTTTTATCTTTATGACAAGCTTTGTCTTCTTGACGATGAAAACGAGTGGTACTATGAAGACGGCACTATATATTACAAGCCTGAAGCTGATGTTGATATCAACTCGCTAAATATTGAATGCTCTATACGCGGTCAAGCTTTTGATGTAAGGGATAAATCTTACATAACCATCTCCGGTCTTGAATTAAATGGTGCAAATGTGCAGAACAATGAGGGCAGCACGCATTTAACACTTGATTCAAACAAGATATTTTATTTTTACCATTCAAATATCACACGCCACTATCCTTGGGAGGCTGATTGGTGGGGTGTTGAATTGCACGGCAGCGACTCTGTTGTAAAAAACTGCGAAATCGCATACGGTGCAGAAGGCGGCGTAATTATTTACGGTAACAACTGTAGCGTTGTAAACAACTACATTCACGATGTAAACTACATAAATTCAAATGCAGCAGCAATTGAACCTAAGCGGTGCGAATATACGCTGATTTCACACAATACGATCAAAAATGTGGGTCGTACTGCGATTATATGCACAACTAAAAATCTGCGCGTTTGCTACAATGACATATCAAATTGCGGAGTCAACACCAACGATGTTTCGGGTATAGGCACATATAAATTCGATGCCGAAGGTACTGTTGAAATTGACCACAATATAGTACACGATTGCAACGACGAGCGTATGTTTGTTGCATATTATCTTGATAACGGCAGCTTGAATTATACGGTACATCACAATGTTGCCTATAATGTTGATCATGCCATGATAATCAATAACCCGTCCTACAATAACAAAATCTATAACAACACCTTTGCCGATTGTGGCAGAATTGCAACAGGAAACCTGCAAAATCCGTTTGAGGACAATAAGTTTATCGGTTCCGTATGGACAGGCAACCAGTTTTACAACAATATTATGCCGAGTGTATACTACGGTGACGGTGCATATTTTGACGGCAATCTCTATGCCGATAACAGCGAGATCAATTTCGGCAAGAATTTTTCAATAAGCAACGGCTCACCTGCTGCAAACAGCGGAGTTGAAACTGCAATCGACAACAACAAATATGTTGGTGCTTATGCACCTAATACAGAAAATTGGGCGTGCGGTCATGATTTTTCAAATGAATTCCAGACTGAGTTTTCTCTAAGCGATATTAATGAAAGCTTTGTTCCCCAAGGCTCGGATATTTTTGAAGAAATCAATAATATTTCAGGGCAAAACCTTATAGACGAAAATTTATTTGGTGGTGAAAAAACAATACGCCAAGGCTGGATTGAGCAAACAATCGATGTTAAACCGGGTGAGATTTATTATATATCCTGCAATGCAAGGTTTGTTAAAAGCCCCGAAACCTATATGGAATATGGAATACACTATCTCGATAATTCCTTTAATATCACTTCACAAGGCGGATTTTTGTTTACACAAAACAAGACCTCCAAGCTTGAAACACTTATCACAATTCCGGAAAACTGCTATAAAATGCGTTATTTTGCGGCAATATGGAGCAACAATCCCGTCGAATGTAAAGACTTTAAGTTAATAAAGTACAGTTGAATGCAAATCACAAAGAGTATATTGCAATATGCACAATATACTCTTTGCTTTTTTTGTAATTACGCGAATAGAAATACAACTTATTATTTGCTATAATTATATCGCAAAGCTCATTAATGCTTTATATTATCATTAATGCTTTATATTATTATATATTAGGAGAGATATTTATGAAAAAGCTACTTGCAATTGTGCTAACGGTAATAATGTTGATTACAGTTTTACCAATAAATGCACTCATAGTTTTTGCTGCCGATGACTATTGTGTTAATCCAACTACAGGTGACTCAAGCGCCGAGGATACAGTTTATGCTACAATGTCAGAAGCAATAACAGCTGCCAAATCAGCAGGTGTAAATTCAATTAAACTTGAAACAAATGTAACACTTACAGAACCGTTAGAATTTAGCACCAGTTCATCCTTCACACTTAATCTTAACGGTCATTCAATCACCTATTCTCCTGCTCCGGACGGTGATTATTATTACAGCCCCGCAATTATTTATACCAGTACTAATACAAGCTCATCACCAAGCTCACTTGTAATTTCAACATTGACTACAACAGAAGAAGAAACTATCGAAAGAACTGATACAGACGGTACCTTTGTTAACAATGGCTCTTATCCTTACTTCTTCAAGGTAACTGGCTCAACCCAATCAAGACTCTCTCTTATATCCTTGACAACTATGCACGGATATCACAATTGGTATGGTGACTTAACTGTTGAGGGTGCATATACCGGTCACTCAAATGGTACAGATGAGTTTTACGGCGATATTATTTCTGATTCACTTGTATCACTCGGCACAGGCTACTACAAGGTGCACGGGAACATCATCTGCTCAAGATATGTAGAAGGTACCTATTCAAGTATGACACTTTACGGCTATCTTCGCACACTTAATTTAAACGATCCTTACAAGACTAAATATCCCGATAGCAAGTTCTTAGGAAAAACAACCTTCAAGGCAACCGACGGCGACAAGACATGTGAAAAATACAATGGCTACAATGCTTGGTGCGAAACCGATTCAACTTTCTCATTTGGTGACGGCTCACACAACAATACCATAGCAGGTGATTATTACTTTGCTAAAAATCTTGAAATTTCAATTTCAAGATCAATTGTTACTGCTGCAAGCTCAACAACGTTTTCGGGTAATCTCTATATAGGTGGCGACCTTACCGGCAGCGTTTATATGCTTGATTCAAGTGGCGCTAATGCCAATGGTTACCTTAAAACAGCGGTGTTTAATAACGCAGTAACTATTGGCGGTTCAATTAATTTGGACTGCACAAACTACGGTGCTGTAAACTTCAAAAAAGGGATTATTTCAGAGTGCGACTACACCACTGATGACGGCGCAACTTCAATCCCATCTGATACTGTACCGATCACTGTAGAAAATAAAACACTAAAAAATATTCCGTCATTAAGGCAACAATTCACATACGAATTTTCAATGCTAAAAGGAGCTGCAATTCGCTTGGATATGGATGCAGGAATTCGCTTCTATTCCGATGTTTCTCCAGAAAAAATTGCTGAATTAAAGGCTCTTGGAGCAACTGTTGAGATGGGTACACTCATTTCAAATAATATTTTACTCGACGGTGACGAGCTTACCTTCGACCTTCCTGAAGAGAAATTTTCAAATGTTCCGTTCACTTCTGAAAAGTTTTACACTGAAGATGATTTCACAGGAATTGTAGGTTCTATTGTACGCATTAAACAAAGTAATTCAGATTACAGTGCAAACAGTGGAAACCTTACGCTTAACTACGTTGGAAGAGGCTATGTAAAGGTTACTAAAGGTGACGTAACTGTTATTAACTATGCTAACTACTATGATGACAACGTAAATTTCAATACACGTTCTATCCGTAATATATCGCAGATGCTTCAAAACGACGAAGATACCTACAACACACTTCTGCCAGAAACAAAATCGTTGATAGATACTTGGTCGGATGCACAAAGATATGCGCTTTCAGAAAAGATTACTGACACCGATGATTTTGATAATAATGTTCCGTCAGTAACACTTACTACCGAAAAGATGCTCATCGGTTACAATATCGGCGACTATTTTGACGGTAGAGAAAGATACTATGCTTCAAACACCTCAGGATATATCCGTCCTGAAAACATTGAGGATTTTGTATTTTACAAAGAAACTCTATGGGGTAACGTTCCTGCTACCGAAAAATATATCAAATTCCTTGCAAGCAGTGGTGTTCAAGCAATCAGACTTCCTGTAACCTGGAGCATGATGATGGAAGGTGAAAGTAGCTGGACTGACAGACAAAAATGGAATATAGGCAGAGTTGATGAAGCATATCTTGACAGAGTGCAAGAAGTTGTAAATCTTATTCTCGAAAATGATATGTACTGCATTATCAACGTTCATCACGACGGTCATATGAACAGCGGAACTAATTTCCCTGTTACCTTTGGAGACGTTGACAACTCTATCATATTTATACAAAACATCTGGTCACAGGTAGGCAAAAGATTTAAGGATTATGGCTCAAAGCTACTATTCGAACCCTTCAACGAGGTTGGTGACGGCTCAGGCTCGTATACACCGGACAGCACTAAGCTTGCAAGCGTTGAAACAGTTCTTGAAGCTTTCATCAAGGAAATCAGAAGTCAGGGTGGCAACAATGCACAGCGTTATCTTGTCTGCCCATCATATTGCGGAATTACTATGTGGTCTTCTACTCCGTTTGCAGACGCTGACACTGCAACAGACAAGCTCATTTTAACAACCCACAATTACCCAAGCATTGATGGAATTGAAGGGGCAGTAAAAGGTGCTTCAAACATTCAAAACAACCTGAATGTGGGTTGTATTATTGACGAAATCGGCGGTGTACCTTCAAACGCTAATAACGGTGCTTTTGCTACAGAGCTAAGAAGATGCTCAGATTTGTATAACGTATCGTGCTTCTGGTGGGATAACGGTCAAGCAGAGTTTTCACTTACCAACAGATATTATGCACAACCGTCAGGTCCTGCATTCGGACAGTATTTGGGCAATACCGATATTAAAGCTCCGACATATACAAAAGAGCAAATTACAAACGGCTCTATCGACAGCACACAGCCTTATTATATAGAGTTTTACAGTGAAAATTCAGAAAGCAAATGGGCTAAAAAATACTTGATCGTTACCTCAACTAATAAGGTATCAAATATATCAAAATATACTTCAAGAATTTCACAGGGCTACTATTCACTGATTGGTCTTGATAGTGGTTATTACACATATTACGAAAGTGATGACGGCATAACCTATTCTTTAATGGTAACAAGAGCTGCTAATCGATATTCAAATATGATGTATTATGATTATTCAGTTTACGGTTCTGTTTATTCAACTGAAATCATCGACACCAACTACAACGTAAACTTTAACTCTGCAACAAAATCAATGACGCAGTCAAGCGTAGATTTGCTTGCAGAAGCTGAATGGATTAATGGTGAATACGGTCAAGACGGAATAATCACAACAGATACTACAAACGGTGCCAAACGACTTTCTGTCAGCAAAAAAATTGCAGTTACTGCTAATCAGTCATTATTCTTACAAGCAAGTGACGTACACAGCAATTATTCTTCCTATTTCATTGTTAATTTGTATGATAGTGAAGGTGCGTTTATTAAGACATTAACAGTTAAATCTGAAGCATTTACCGTAACAGCAGATACAGCATCAATTTCCAT
>JAFPAK010000277.1 GCA_017390825.1 Clostridia bacterium | reverse complement strand
GGGACTCGCCGGAGTATACATTCCACAGAGCGTATTTGTCTTCTTCACATTCAAGCTGTGTGTCAACACCGGGAACATGAATATTGTTAACAAGTTCAATGTCACTTTCTATAACATAACCTACGCTGTATTTTGCATAAACCACCATTTCTCTGACGGATTGTGCAGGAAGTCTTTCTATCTTATTTGTATAATCAGCATCTGAATAGTAACCGCCGAAAATATATCCGAATTTTTCTTCAGGCTGAGGAAGAATGTTGTTTACAACAAGACCTGTTAATATTTCATCATCAAAGTATTCGCTCTTAACTCGAACATCAAATTTGCCGGGTGCACCGGTTAATCCAAACAGACCTACAATGTAACGGTTAAGATTTGTTGAATCAAGACTGTTTACACTTCCGTCACGGTTTATATCAGCAGCCAATATATTTATACCATTTGGAATGTTAAATATATACTGCGTAAGAAGCACAGCATCCCAGCTATTTATTGCATTGTTACTGTTCACGTCACCTATTGCTGTTTCGTTCAGCTTAACCTTAACAACCATATCAGGAATTGTTATTGTTTCCCCTGCTTTATTAACTGCTTCACCATTTACACATCTTAAGATATGCATACCATAGGTATCCGCATCATAATTGCCTTCTTTTACTTTAAACTTAACTGTTACAAGTTTATTATCGGTGTTTTTATTATCTTCGGTTGCTTGTTTATCACCCATCCAAAGTAGCGGAACCGATGGAGTATAATCTGTAAATTCATTGAAAGAATCAAGCAGCCCTCCGTCAATTACATCCAAAACTTCAAATAAGTCATTGTCATATTCAATAAATGTACTCAGTGCAACAATACCCGGGTTGTTGTTAAGGTTAATTACAACATCAAAAGTACCTCCCGGTGCAGTTTCTACACTGCTTGATGAGAAATGAAGTTTACCTGTCAAATCCTCAGGAAGTACAGAAATCTGATATGTAGCTCTATAGCCCTTATATTCAACTACCACATCTGTACCGGTTGATGTTTCAATAAATTTATATGCACCTACATCAATCGGATTATCGCCTTCCAATTCGGGAATATAAACCTTTAAACCTTCATCGGTTGCACCTAAACTGTCTGTAAGATTGTTGGAATATAAAACCTGTCCGGCAAAGAGAGAATTATCAAACTTTTCGCCAACTCTGAACTGTGTTTTACCTTTGTTGGTTATGGCAATATCGGTAACAACAGGCTCTACAACATCTACTGTAAACTCTACAAGATGTTTTCCGTAAACTACGGTTACAGGAACATCTTCTGCAATTTCACTGAAATCATATATAAAGTTTACTCTGTCTGTTACATCTTCATAAACTGATGTATCATCACCGTACTGAGCAAAATAAACCTTAAGGTTTTTCATGCTTATAAGAGAGTTCTGATAAGCAGTCATTCCGTCGGGAGCATGAACGATAAGCCAAGGTTTGCTCTCTGTTTCGGAATGTTCTTTCCATTCTTCAGCATAACCGCCCAATCCGCCGACAAGCTCATCATTGTCACAATAATACTTAAACACCTTCTCATTTGTTAAAGCATGTTTATCTGCTCCGCCAAATGTATATGCATTAAGATTGTCGCTGCCTGCAAGCTGACGGTTAGATGTAAATGTTGACTGAACGTCGTTTTCATAAGCGTAAGTATCTTTGCGTGTTTCATCTGTGCTGTCGTAATAACCAATACAACCGCCTACTAATGAGTCTTTATCACACTTTACAAAGTTGTTGTGTGAAATCATACCGCCGCCGTTTACGGCATAACCGCTTACGCCACCGACATAATATGCACCAGGAGTTACAGTTCCCGCAACATCAAGATGAGAATTCACAACAGTAACATCTGTTACGAAGCTTTCACCAAGATGACCTGCTACAAGACCGCAGTATGTTGTCCAAGGAGCATTCTTAATTATAAATGTAGCATTGTCCACATAAATATTATAGATATTAGAAGTATTCTCCTCAGCTTCGTTTCTGCCGACTACAAGACCAAGATATGCAGTAGCAGAATTTGCAACGCTTGACTTTATTGAAGCGGTAGTCTTCTCTGCTTCTCTGCAATCATCGTTTGAATCGAGGAATCTGAGATTATAAACTTTACCTTTATTATAAAGGATAAAGCCCATATATACTTCGGTTGTACCATTGTATCTCACTACAGGATTAAGGTCATATATTGTGTGTCCGTTACCATCAAAATCACCTGTGAATGGTTCTATTGTTCTATCGCTTGTGTATCCGATACCACCAAAATCGTATTTGAGTTCAATATCTCTCATAAGAATATAATTTCCATCAAGAGGATATTCTGCTGACTTACCGATTTTGTTAAGCTCTGCTTCCGTATAAATCGGAATACGGTCTGCAGGTACAGATTCTACTGCATCAAGATTTTCTTCACTTACAAAAGCCTTCTGTACTACATTATAGTTATCAGCATAATCTCCGGGGATGCCATAGATGAATTCTTCATATAATTCAAGATATTCACGGTTGGCATTTTCCTGGAAGTAATC
>JAFPAK010000276.1 GCA_017390825.1 Clostridia bacterium | reverse complement strand
ATTGATGCAGTTATCGTAGCATACTCCAATAGTATAACCGCTGTATTTTGACAGAAATCTGTCATAATATCCTCCGCCGTATCCCAGTCTATAACCGTATCTGTCATAGCTCAAAGCAGGAACGATACAGATGCTTTTACTGAAATCAATAACAGATTCTGATTTATCAGGACAAGGCTCGTCAACACCAAAAGAGCCGGGAGATAGCTCATCAAGTGAATTTATATAATAAAACTCCATTTCTCTTGTATTTGGAACACATCTGGGCACTGCAACCTTTTTGCCGAGCTTTATTGAATATGTGATCAGCGATCTTGTATCGACCTCAATAGGAGTTGATACATAGGTTATCACTGTTTCACAATTAATAAATTTATACTGCTTCAAAATTGATTGTAAAATTTCGGTGTCAGCGTTGCATTTTTCATCTGAAGTCATGTTTTTTCTTATTGCTTTATACTGCGTTCGGAGTTGATTTTTATACTCTCGTATATCACTTATTGGGGACATTGCATTGATTCCTTAACATGAGTTGCTTCCTGTTTTCCTGCCAATTCTTTTCCAATCAAATACGCAAAGTCAAATACTGCACCGGCACCTTTGCCTGTGATAATATTGCCGTCAATTTCAGCTGAATTGCCCGTAAATACTGCATTACCAAGTTGGGATTCAAATCCCGGGAAACAGGTCACACGCTTGTTTTCAAGCAATCCTTTGTGACCTAAGATCGATGGTGCTGCACATATTGCACAGATAAGCTTGTTTTCTTTTACAGCCTTATCGATAAACTCACTGACTGTTTTAGATTTTTCAAGATTGAGCGTACCGGGCATACCACCGGGTAATACGATTGCATTAAAATCTACTTCAGTTGAAATCTCCAGATCGGAAATATCAGCTAAAACATAAATATTATGTGCTCCGCATATTTCCTGCGAACCAATTCCTACTGTAACTACATCAAGCTCGCATCTGCGAAGATAATCAACGGTTGCAAGTGCTTCTATCTCTTCGAAACCGTCTGCCAGAAATACATAGATCATTTATTTTAGTTCCTTTTCCAATATTGTAATGATTTCATCTGATATGCTGGTGATTGGACGAATACATCCGTTTGCAGAGCATTTAATAACACTCCAACCAAGCTTTTCTGCAGAATAAAGAGCTGCTTTTCTGCATTTGTTCAAATATTCAACGTCTTTTTCATGGATATCCTTTTTGCTTTCATCGCCGTGATATCTTCCGCTCATAAGCTTTTGAGATGCTTGAGGATCCATGTCAAGATAAATAACCGTGTCAGGCTTCGGGATACCCAAATAGTCAAATTCATAAGAATATAACCATTCCAAGAATTCATCCCATTTATTCATTGGCAACTTGCTTGTTTGGTGAACAGCGTTTGAAGTAGTATATCTGTCTGCTAATATGACAACACCGTTTTCATAATCCTTACTCCAATGCTGTTTATAGCTCGCGTATCTGTCGACCGCATAGAACGATGCAGCTGCATATGCATTAACATCAGATGGATTTGAGCCGAATTCGCCGTCTAAATACATTTTAACAAGAGTACTTGATCTATCTTCATAATCAGGAAGCTTGATCTGACGGTAATTGATGTTTTTGCTGTCAAAATACTTCTTGATTTGCTCTATCTGCGTCGATTTTCCGCTGCCGTCAAGTCCTTCAATAACAATTAACTTATTCAATTTCAGTTATCCTCGCTATATTTTTGGCGTACTTCCACAATCTTTCCGCATGACATTTTTCCTTCAGGGCATTTTCCACGCACGCAAGGAGGTCCGGCATATTTGAATAGATTAGGAGCTACTTCTTTGCATAGGGCAAGCATCTTATCAGCAAGCTCCTGTATTTCCCACTGTGCTCTGTTACAGCAACGATGGCTAAAGAAATTCATCAGACTTCTGGCATTGAAAGTAGCTACCATTTTTGTGTCGCAGGAGTTCGGCAAAACGAATCTTGCATCCTCAATAGCCTTTTTTGAAGCTTTTTTCTTTGCCTCCTTTTCATCAAGCCCGTCCGAAACCATAATTTTATAATGATGATTTTGCAGAATGTCTGTCAAACTATCGTAATGTGCTTTTGCCTCTTTCATTGCAATAAGGTATTCTTCTTTTGCTTCAGGGATAGCTTCAATTTCGTGAGGCACGATATACTCAAATTCTGATTTATTGACATAACGTTGGCTTTGGACAGAGTATGATGCTATTCTGTGGCGGGTTATCTGTGCAAGCAAAGCTCTTGAGACTCCTTCAATTGCAAATGTAAAAGAAGCGTGCTCAATAGGGCTTTCATGCCCGATTTCGGAAAGCATTTCAACGAATGAAGCAGCTTTTTCGTTGTCAAGACCGCAAAGAAGATCATCTACACCGGATTTTGAATAGCAAAGCTTCGCTGCTGCTGCTATTGTCTTTTCTGGATCGGGTGTATGTGCAATAAGTGTAACTTTCATTATATGTACCTCACAAATAGATGATGAGAAATTAATAAATATATTATAGCAAATTATTATATTAATATCAATTGCAAATTTCATATTTACACTTGTTTTTTATATGGAAATTAAGTATAATGTATCTTGAGGAGTTGTAGTTATGATTTTTGATTTTATCGAAGCGATAAAAGATGCGGATGTAATGTCTGTTATATCTATACTGTTGTCATCGGCAATACTGATTTTTTTGTGCTTCCCTGTTCATGAGTCCGCGCATGCATGGGCAGCTTATCACATGGGCGACGGCACTGCAAGATCGCAAGGAAGAATTTCTCTAAACCCTACAAAGCATCTTGATCTATTGGGTACTGCTATGATGCTTATATGCGGTGTTGGATACGCAAAACCGGTACCTGTAAATCCGTTTTTCTTTAAAAACAGAAAGCTTGGTATGGCTATTACTGCGATCGCCGGACCTATATCGAATTTCATTATGGCAATAATTGCAGTTTTTATTTATGTTTTAAATTTAAATGTATTGCTTCCTCTTATATATAGATATGAATTCGGCCTGATAGCTGGTCAGGTTATAAATATTGTATTTTTCTACATTGGTTGGATAAATATTTCACTTGGAATATTCAATATGATACCCGTTCCTCCGTTTGACGGTTCGAGAATTCTTACTTTAATCTTACCGGAACGCATTTATTTTAAGATTATGCAATATGAGCGTGTGATCTTT
>JAFPAK010000033.1 GCA_017390825.1 Clostridia bacterium | reverse complement strand
CGAAATAGCAGAAAAACTGGGATACAATGATATTCACTATTTTTCAAATCTATTCCAAAAAAAGTGTGGGTACAGACCTTCAAGTTACAGAAAAGCAAGTAAGAATTATAATATTCTTTAAGAATAAATTCACGCAGTATAAATCTCCTCAAAATACAGATAATAACAACACAATTTGTAATTTAAGGAGAAATGTATATATGAAAGCAACAGGTATTGTACGCCGTATTGAGGAATGCGTTATAATAGGGCAAACCGCCTGAAGCCCGCATAAACAATAGGGTTTTCACTGGTTTGCCCCATTGAACGCATTGGTGTTAAAAACGGGTTTTGGGCGGTTTTTATACATAGCAAAAGCGAGGTGAATTCACCTCGCTTTTTTGTAATCACTCGGGGAAATGCCAAAATAATTTTTAAACGCACGGCTAAAAACGTAAATAGATGAAAATCCTAATTTATTAGACACATCAGATACAGAGTGGGTTGTAAGCATTATTTTTGCTGACTGCATACGCTTATTGTTGCGGTAAGCAATAAGGCTGATACCGTATCTGTACTTAAAACGATGTTCCAAATGACACTTGCTGTAATTAAACTGTTTGGCAATGTCGTCTAAATTGGATGTTAAGCCTTGATTTGCATCAAGGTAATCCTTCACCTGCTCTTCAATGCTATAAATAAATTCGGTGTTATCCACAAATGTTTCAGGAAAATTATCCTCTATCAACATATCAATAAGCCTGATAAGCAACCCTTTTTGCGTCAACGAAGAAGGCTTCGGATGGTTCACAATGGTATAAAAAATTTCAAGAGCCGCATGATGATCAGAAAAGACAACAAACGGCGTTTTGGGATATTTTCGAAAAATATCCTCACGGATGTGTTTTCGCTCCTCATCACCAAGCGCGTTTAAATCCTTAAAACAAACAGGCACCTGCTTGCTGTTGGATATGTGCGTTATATCAAAATGAATGTGTGGTTGAGAAAGATCTGTATCGGTTACGGAAAAACTATGGGATATGCCCGGCCGAAGCAATATAAACTGTCCTTTTGCACATTTGTAATCCGTTTCATTGTAATTGAGAATGAACTCGCCGTTTGCAACATATATCAGTTCATAATCAAAAATGATTCGACGGGCAATCTTGGTGCCCTTGCGTAAAATTGATTGCATAGCCACACGAATGTATGGATTTATGATGGAATTATCTAACATCTCAAACAACCTCCCGCAACAAATGTTAAATATAAGACAAGATATGTTATTTGCATTATAATGGATTTTGAGTATTATTTCAATATCCTATTGTAATCGGAGGAGTAGAAATGTTAAATAATCTTACAATCAAAAAGGAAATTCGTGCATTTTCTGTATCACCAGAAAATCTTACGGGCGAAAAAGGGAAAGGCGGGATGGCCGCCGAAGGCAGCGCCTCTTATGCAGCGAGAGAACTCGGTCGGGGCTGGAAGGTAAATCCGTATCTTGTGTCACAACCCGGTGAAGTTCTTGTATTGGCGGATATTAAAGGTCAAGGCGCAATCAAACATATTTGGATAACCGATAGTGCAAAGGCAGGAAGACTTTTGATTCTTCGCATCTATTTTGACGGATACAAAAAACCGGCTGTAGAAGCTCCACTCTCGGATTTCTTTTGTAATGCTGACTATAAAGAATATCGCCAGCTGAGTAGCCTTGCCATGTGCGTCAATCCAAAAAGAGGACTTAACTGCTATTTCGAAATGCCCTATTTTAAATCTTTCCGGGTAGAAGTAGAAAATATTGGCGCAGATGCCTGCCACATCTTTTATCAGATCGATTGCGAAGAAAAGGTGCTGCCGTCGGATTCTCTTTATTTCCATGCGCAGTATCGCCGCGTAAATCCTCTACCTTATAAAGAACCGTATGTGATTTTGGATAATATTAAGGGAAACGGTCACTATGTTGGCACCTACATGCATTGGGGTGTAAAAAATAACGGCTGGTGGGGCGAAGGCGAAATTAAATTTTACATTGACGGTGACAAGGAATTCCCCACCGTTTGCGGCACCGGCACGGAAGATTATTTTTGCGGTGCGTATGACTTTGATGTCAACGGTGAATATGCTGAGTTTACTACTCCATATTCGGGAATGTATAAAGTTTGTCACACGGATGGCACATACCGTTCGCAGAGATATTTTAATATGTACCGTTGGCATATCACCGATCCGATTTATTTTAAGGAAGATTTGAAAGTTACCATACAGGCTCTCGGTTGGAGAAGCGAAGGGAGATATCTGCCTCTTCAAGATGATATTTCCTCTGTGGCATATTGGTATTCCGATACTTTGAATGACGTTTATCCTGTATTCCCTTCAAAAAACGATTTGGAAATCATTTGATTTAAAATAACGATCAAACAGTATAAATCTCCTTGTTTTACAGATACTAACAGTACAAATTTGTAAAGCAAGGAGATTTTATATATTATGAAAGCAACTGGGATTGTGAGAAGAATTGACGATTTAGGAAGGGTTGTTATTCCAAAAGAAATTAGAAGGACTTTAAGGATT
>JAFPAK010000275.1 GCA_017390825.1 Clostridia bacterium | reverse complement strand
TCGGCGAGTTATATGCCCTTCGGCGCGTGATATTTGCTTCGCAAGTGATATGCCAGCGGGCGTGAGTGGCGAATATAATATCACTGAAACCGCAGGTTTCAATATCACATTTTGCATAGCAAAATATATCACTCCATCTAAGATGGAATATCACTAAATACTAATTATTATGCGAGAGTTCAATTCATATGCAAATCTGCCGAAAATATCTTTTTTGTAGTCCATACACAGAAACTTGTCGTTTTCAGTTATATTCGCCTTATGGCGAGTGATATGCACCTTTGGTGCGTGGTATTTGCTTTGCAAGTGATATGCCTGCGGGCGCGCGAAATTCGCCTCGACTTGCTAAAGCAAAATATTTCATCAAAGGCGGTAGTGATTGCTCACTACCGCCAAAATTAGTGTCTAAAGACACTAAGAGAAATACGGTGTAGCCTTAATCGGCTACACCGTATCCTACATACCCCGACTGCCTTTTGCCCCCTCCGGCATAAGGCAGCAACTATTTGTTTGTTTTATCCGTTGTAAGCTTTGCCTTCTGACCATGCATCTACTTTCTGCTGATAGACATAGTACAGAGAGTTATATACATCGGTGTCGTTCTTCAATGCTTTTGCAACAGTTTGCAAGGATCGTGTGTTGTTGGAGATATCATCATCTGCGTAAGAAGCATAATAGATGTTTGTCACACCGTCCTTAGTTACTTTTGCATATCCTCGACCGACAAATTCACGCGTAATATTAGTGTCCTTAATGCTTACTAACGAGCCTACTATACCTTCGAAACCGGGCTCTGTGTAGTAAGTTGAGGAAGTAAACGGAACGTCGCTTATTTGATATGAAGCGTTAAATGTCAGTTCTTCGCCGTTCATCAGATCAACTGCTGTGATAAGCGTGCCGAGTTCAACTGTATAGCCTGCTTTGCGAAGCTCTGTAACTTTGTCCGGATCAACATCTGTGTAGAATCTGATACCCAACTCGTTGTTAAGTCTTATTGAAGCACCTGAAAGCATTTCAAGACTGATAACACCGTCGGAAATTACATGCAACTCACTATAGTTTGCAACGGCGCTATATTTGATCGTACGGTCATCGTTAAGAATTCCGTCAATAGCTGTACCGTTGCTTGTAGCAGAAACAATATAGCCTTCTGCTACCGAAGCAAGCTTGTAGTTGTTTGCAGTAAGAGTGCTCTTTGACTTAATAATGTGAGCATTTTTAAGTGTGATCGTTGTAGAATTGGTGTAGTAAAGCGGCTCAGAGTACTGCGAACTTAATGTTGAATTTTCAATATTGATAGTTGATGTGCTGATTGCAGAGTTAAATCCGATACATTGTCCTAAAAGTTTTTTGTGCGCATCGGTAATTGCGCTGTATCTTGTATCGTTTATATCAACCTCATTGATAATAGTCGAATTCTTAACGCTGATGCTGATATTTGACGCATAATTAGTAGCAGTTATCATTCCGCCGTAACCATGGGATTGAGCATAGTTGCCGGAAGTTATATACATTGAATCCAAAACAAGGTTTATGTTGCTATCAAGATATAGATATCCGTTGAAATCAAAATCAAATGTGCTTCGTGCGTCACAAATCTGCTCAATGCGACCATTTTTGAATGTAACTGTGTGCGCGGCACCTGATGTACCTGCAGTGAATCTGAACAGCCATGCAGCCTGTGAATAGATTGCGTGTGAATCCATATCAATGGTAACATTATTCTTCGGAATAGTGTAGTAAGTGCCTGCATCCGAATATGCAGTTGTTACATCTTTAAGAAGCTTAACGGTCTGACCGTCGGCAGCAGCTGTTATAGCCTCAGTAAGTGTTTCATATGCTACGCCAGTTTCAACTATAATTGCCTCGTTGTTTTCTGTCGGAACAGTTGTTGTAGCGGTGGTTGTAGTTGTTGTCGCAGCAGCAGTTGTGGTGGTTATAGTGGTTGTTGTATTTGCTGCAGCAGTTGTGGTGGTTGTAGCAGATGTAGTTGTTGTAGTTGTTGTTGCAACGGGTACAGTCGGATCAGGATTTGTATCAGAAGAAACATATCTATATACTGTCGGGTTGAATGTACCGTCATCAAGATAGCCGAGTAGGGTAGAGGCTGTACTTGATTGATGCGAGTCATACAATGATATCGAGATCTGACTTGCGGTTGAAGGTATCTGAATAGCACCGTTTGTTACCGTACCGAGACTGCTTACAAAAGTACCGTTTGCATTGTAGCAACGAACAATGAATTGATATCTTGTTGTTGAGTCGCTTACAAGGCTGAAGTAATAGTATTCGCCCGGTGTTACAGATATCTTATTTTCAAGACAAATACGTGTAGTATAGTAGCTTGTGCCTTCGCCTTCATATATACCTGTGTTCATTGAATACTGACCCTGTATCCAGCTTCCTCCCTGGCTGAGAATGTCAGAGCCGGTAGTAACATATTTCTGAAGTCCGTCACCGATCTTTTCAAGCGTATAGTTGCCGTCTACCTGCTCTGTATAATAGTTAGAGCCGTAAACCTTAAACATACTCCATGCTATTTTTGCCCAGTTAGTCGGAATGACCGTATGCATGAGTGTAAAGTTTACACCGTCGTCACTTGTGAAGTAGCTTACAAGTCCGTTTTCGGCACCGCTGTAAGTATAATAACCCTGAACGCTTGTTGTGCCCTTGTCGAGAGTAGTTATCTTGTTCTGCGAAGTCATAAGCAGATATTTACCTGCCCATGTGCTTTCTGTGTCAGTATGAAGTAATATCCAATTCGGTTGTGTGGAAGATGTGAGCGATATCGCATCATTGAGAGTGTAGGTAGGAGCGGTTATATTCTTGCCTACATAAGCACCCCACGCATCAGAAGAGGCACAGATGTATTTTCTGTTGGTAATAGAATAGTCACCCGCACCGTTGTCCCACCAGAAGCAGGATACCTTGTATTCATCCGAATATTTGCGTACATTTGTTGCAATTGCAACTGCCTCATCGCTGATAGATGAAACAGCGCTACCGCCAATCTCATCGATAATAGCGCCAATGCCAAAATTAGTCATCTTTGTTTGTGCTAAGCTGATAGCGCCTTTGATTCCGGATGATGACTGATATGAATGGGTAGTAATGATAAGCTTATCAGTAGCTGTATCTGCATCCTTAAATCCATCGATGCTGCTCCAGAAGGATACGCCGCCCATGTTTGGAATTACAAGGAAACGATTAGCGTTGTTGCTACCTTGTGAGCGGATGAGCTTGATATACTCTGTTGCCACCTCTGCTGCAAGTGCTTCACCGGCAGTATTTGGGCTCATAGAACCATTTTCATCTCCGACTTCGTTGTATGGCTCGAAAAGAAGTTTTGAACCATAATCCTTGAAGTGCTCACCGATCTGTGTCCAGATGTTTGTAAGGTATTTAATTGTCTGTTCGTTGTAAGTTTCGCCGGAAGTACCGTATTTGGTGGTGTTACCAAAGCGTACGGGATTGACTGCATTGGCATTACCTGCTGCACCATCATGATGTGAGTTCAGAATGCAGTACATACCGTTGCCAATGATCCAATCAACGATTTCCTGAACTCTTTCCATAAATTCTTTGTTGATAGTACCGTTGTACCAGAATTCGCGGCGTGTGTCGATGCCTTTATAATATGTGTCTTTGCTGACGATCTCACCGTCAATTTCAAGCATATTAAACCATGTAACGGGCAAACGGATTGCCTGAACACCGCTGTCTGCGAGATACTTGATGTATTCTTCTGTAATCACAACATTGCCGGCCATAGTTTCTTTGTATTCAAGGTGTTCCTCGATACTTGATATTTCAGGTCTTGTGTAGTTTGAACGCAGCTCTGTCATTTCCAGAGAGTTGCCGATGTTGTAGCCTATAAGCATCTGCTCGGTCAGCTCAATTGAAGTAAGCTCAAAGCCGCTTGTGTCAGTAATTGCCGCATTCAGCTCGCTTTCTTCAAGCGCATTTCCTATAAATGAAACGCTTGTTAATGAAAGTATGAGCGAAAGACAAATGATAATCGAAATCAGTTTTTTCATATTTGCTATCTCCTTATATAAATTCAATTTAATTGTATTTTACTATATATAATTAATCAATAGCAAATGTGAAACAAAAACCTTGTGTTTTTGAAAAATCTATGTTATAATTAGAAAAAATTAATCAATATTATTTTTTAATTTTGTGAGGTTTGCCGCATGAATTCGACATTATCATATGTAAAAGATGATTTGAGGTTATTTCTGTATCAAGTAGTAATAAAAGAAGAAGTTGCAAAAGAAAAAATCAGTATTCCTGAGATGCTCAATCATTACAGAATGACTTTTGTATTAAAGGGACATGGAGTTGCACAGTATAACGACAATAAAATAGAAATATCTGAAGGGCAGATGATATTTGCTGACATCGGAACGCTCTTTTGCTGCAATTTTTTAAATAAGGAAGAAGTAGCTTTTCTTGATGTAATAATCTTTTCATCTGTGCTCAATGAAAAATCCGAGGATAAATTCTTTTTGCGCGGCTTGCAGAATATGCCTATCAGGGACAGGGTAATACGGTTTGATATGGGTGAAAATCCTTGTATAAAGTCGGCAGTTGATGGGGTAGTAAAATGTCTGGAAAACCATCTTGGACGTCCGCATATATTGCCAAGACTGAAGTCGATAATTTCTGATATTGATATGATATATGATGAGAGGTATTCTAACGAAACTAAAACAACAGATAGCATCCCTGTTGAGATTCTGAAATATATAAGGCATCATTATCACGAAAATATAACTGATGAATTTATATGCGAAAAATTTTTTGTTTCAAAGCCAACGCTGCGAAAAATATTCCGAATGAATACCGGTAAGACAATGCATGAATTCATTGAAAAATTACGTATGGAATCAGCAGATAGTCTTTTAAAGGCGGGATATGACACAACGCAGGTCAGTGTTATGTGCGGCTACTCATATTATACAACTTTTTTAAAGGCTTATAAAAGACATTTCAACGAGCTGCCGCACGAAAACAAGAGCAAGAAAAGCAGAGGCTATCCGCTGCCAAGCTCAAAGAACAAATAGTGTTGACATAACACTGTTTTCGTGATACTATTTAAGCGGTTTTGGGGAATTCATTTGGAGAATATGAAGGAATTCGGCTGCTTTTCGTATAAGGCTTTACACAAACATTAACGGCTGTGATGTTTAAAGCATCGTTGTGGATTGACATAAGGTTGACATAAATGTATCAAACGGACACATTGCCGAAAAAAACACTTAATATAAAGGTATTTTTGAAATGAAAATTATTATGTTTGGTCACAAACGGATTCCGTCCAGAGAAGGCGGAGTTGAGATCGTGGTTGAAAAATTGAGTACACGTATGGTTGCTTTAGGGCATGAGGTGGTGTGCTATAATCGCGGCGGTCATCATGTAAGTAATCGTGAGTATGATGTAAAAAAGATGAAGGAATATAAGGGGGTAAAAATAAGAACCGTGCCGACTGTTGATAAAAAAGGTCTGGCAGCCGTTACTTCCAGCTTTTTTGCAGCAATAAAATGTATATTCAGCTCCGCAAAGGTGGTACACATCCACGCAGAAGGTCCGGCTTTTATGTGCCTGTTACCCAAGCTTTTCGGTAAAAAGGTAATCGTTACTGTCCACGGACTTGACTGGCAGCGTGATAAGTGGAAGTCCGGCTTTGCTTCAAAGTATATTCGTATGGGTGAAAAAGCGGCAGTAAAGCACGCTGATGAAATAATAGTTTTAAGTTATGGCGTGAAGGATTATTTTAAGCAGATCTACGGCAGGGAAACGGTATATATTCCGAATGCAGTTGAAAGACCCAGTTTGCGTGCTCCGCAGCTTATCGCAGAAAAATTTGGTCTTACAAAAGATGGTTATATTCTGTTTTTAGGCAGATTGGTACCCGAAAAGGGTGTTCATCTTCTTATTGATGCGTTTAAAAAAGTCAACACAGATAAAAAACTTGTAATAGTAGGCGGCACCTCCGATACAGATGCATATGTTGATGAGTTAATGTGTTCTGCAAATGAGGATAGCAGAATTATTTTTGCGGGTTTTGCCCAAGGAGAATTGCTTGAGGAGTTTTACAGCAATGCATATTTATATATTTTACCGTCTTCGCTTGAAGGAATGCCGTTAAGCCTGCTTGAAGCTATGAGCTACGGCAATGCGTGTGTTGTATCGGATATTCCTGAGTGTACAGATGTCGTTGGTGATAAAGCATTCGTTGTAAAACCCCAGGCGGATGAATTGCAAAAGTGCATTCAGGCTTTGTGCAATGATGAGAAAACAGTTAGAAAATATAAAGCCGGTGCTGCGGATTATATTTGTGAAAAGTATAATTGGGAAGATGTTGTCAACCGCACGCTTGAATTATATGATAAATAAAATATACCCTGAATACAACTCTGGTTGTATTCAGGGTGTATGGTTTTATATTCCGTCCATTTTAAATATAATAGAAAAAGTTCTGATAATTATTTTCCAATCGATTAGAAAACTGCGCTCGTTTATGTATTTGATATCCAGATCCAACCAATCTTCAAATGAGAAGCTATTCCTATCACTAGTTGATTGCCAATAGCAGGTCAGCCCCGGAGTTATGTATAGCCGTTGTAATTCATATTCATCATACTTTTCTACCTCTCTAGGAAGAGGAGGGCGAGGACCTACAATACTCATATCGCCTTTAAGTACATTTAACAGCTGAGGTAATTCGTCTATGCTCAGCTTTCTGATAAATCTGCCGACTTTTGTAATGCGCGGATCATCTTTGATTTTAAATGCATTTCCCGTCATTTCATTCTGATCAAGCAGGCTATCAAGCTCTTTTTCGGCATTTGGTATCATTGAGCGGAATTTGTAGAAACGGAACTTCTTCCCGTTTCTGCCCACCCGATCCTGAACAAATATAGGACTTGCTTTCGGACATTCGATAAATACAACTAATGTAACTATCAGCGTAACGGGCGAAAGCACGATCATACCGAGTATTGATAAGACTATGTCTTGTAGCCGCTTAAAAAAACGGTAAGCTTTTTTTGCGCTCCATACCTCGTCACGATCCAATACGGGCGGACGAGCTGAAACGCTTGTCATTTCCTTTATAATTTGCATACAATCCCCCAAGCATATATGAACTTCCCCCAAGAAGTCAATATATGAATCTAATTATATTATATTAGATATAGATAGCTATTGCAAGGCTTATTTTTTGTTAATTAATAGTTAAAAATGTACTATTAAAATAGAAAAAATTGATTATCCACTTGAAAACCGCAAATTGACTTGCTATAATTAAAACCGTGCGAAAAAATTATTATTTGCATGGAGGTCATGTATTATGCAAATGTTATTAAGCTTGTCCATTGCTTTGTTTTCGGGACTTATGCTGTCTCGCCTTGCCAAAAAGGTATCGCTTCCTGCTGTAACTGCATATCTTATTGCGGGTGTTTTGATAGGTCCGTATCTGATTGGCTCGTTCGGTGTTGAAGGCTTTGGCTTCACAAGCATGGAGCAAATAGAGTCTTATGGGATCATTTCCGATATTGCGCTTGGATTTATTGCATTTTCTATCGGTAATGAATTTCGTCTGTCACAGCTTAAAAAGACAGGAAAGCAGGCAACCGTTGTAGGAATTTTTCAGGCAGTGTTTGCAGCAGTGCTTGTAGATGCGGCACTCATTGGATTGCATTTTCTTATTCCTGATAAGCTGCCGTTGCCGTCTGCTATAATACTCGGTGCAGTTGCATCTGCAACAGCTCCCGCTTCTACCTTAATGGTCGTTCGTCAGTACAAGGCGAAGGGTGCTTTAACTGATATTCTCCTTCCGATAGTTGCACTTGATGACGCTGTCGGACTTATACTGTTTGCAGTTTCATTCGGCGTTGCAAAGGCACTTCTTTCAGGTGCGGTAGATGTTATCTCGGTCGTACTTGAGCCGCTTTTGGAGGTCGTACTTTCCTTGTTGCTTGGTGCACTTATGGGATGCTTGTTTAGTTTCTTTGAGAGGTTTTTCCATTCTCGTTCAAAGCGACTTTCAATGTCTGTTACATTTGTATTTTTAACAGTTGCTTTATCAATGCTCGAATTCGATATATTCGGAATACATATTGCATTTTCTTATTTGCTTGTTTGCATGATGCTTGGTGCAGTATT
>JAFPAK010000274.1 GCA_017390825.1 Clostridia bacterium | reverse complement strand
ACTACGTCAGCCCGGCAATAGTATCTGTTGTTTCTGAAAACATCAAGGACGGAAGTGAGACTACTGCAAGTGATATATTCGGCGCTTTGCCCGAATATGTTAAGAATGTTGCAAAGCTTGCTAACATAACTGAGGATACTGTTCAGGATAAGCTTACAAGCTCATTATCAAACACTGCTGATGATATAGCGAAAGCAATAAGTGATCTTATTATTCCTGTTGTTAAATCTGCAATAAAATTATGTGTAAGCTTAATATTGTTCGTATTGCTTATGATAGTAGTCAGATTTTTGGCAATTGCAGTGAACAAAATATTTGATGTTCCACTGTTACGCACACTAAATCAAACACTCGGCGCACTGCTCGGCGTCATTCGGGCTTTGTTGACTGTATGTATTCTGGTTCTGATTGTAAGGCTGTGTATGAATATATCCGGAAATGAGTTTTTGATATTTAATAATGAAACTATTGATTCGACATTTATATTTAAGTTTTTTTATAACTTTAATATTTGAAAAATAAAAGGAGTTTAAAATGAGTGTACCAATGAAGCCGGAAAAGATAATTACAATTCCGAATATACTTTCCTTCATCAGAATACTGCTTGTACCGGCTTTTGCCGTTGCATATCTTTGTGATTTTGACAATCACTTTTGGTATGCAATTGCGGTCCTTTTCGCATCCGGTTTTTCAGATGTACTTGATGGATTTATAGCTAGAAAATTTAATATGATCTCTACATTTGGTAAGATACTTGACCCGATAGCCGATAAATTAACGCAGGGTATTGTTGTGGTTTGTCTTGCTATCCGTCATATAGAGATAGTTTTCATATTGATTTTGATATTTGCTAAAGAGCTTACAATGCTTCTTGGTGCAGTAATGCTCTTCAAAGCCGGACTTCGCCCATCTGAATCAAAATGGTGGGGGAAATTAAGCACAGTGATAGTGTTTTTGATGTTTGTTGTCGTGCTTGCAACAGACGTGTGTCCGGCAATACCGCTGTTTGCAATTATCGTAACTGAGGTAATTGCTGCAATTTGTGTTTTGTTTTCGTTGTTCAACTATTATCCTATTTTCAAGGAGATACAGAGCGGCGAATATGATATTGAAAAAGAACAAATAATTAAAAACGACGACTGACGAAAGGATTCCATACTAACATGAAATTATGCAGTAAATGCAAGAAGCGCCCGGCGGTTATGTTTATCACCCGTGTTGAGGGTGACAAAACATATCCCGAAGGTTTTTGTATCAAATGTGCAAAAGAACTCAACATCGGACCTATTAATGATATGCTGGCAAGCATGAATATTTCCGATGATAATCTTGATGATATAAACGACAATCTTATGACGATGATGGATGGCGTGTTTGACGAGGAGACCGGAGAAATTAATGAAGCCACATTAAACGAAAAGCTTGACGAGTTTATCCCCGGAGGCGCTGCTACAATGCCGTTTTTAAAGAATATGCTCGGTAATACGCCCCCTAAAAATGAGGATGGTTCATATGATGCTGAAGTTAAGCAGGATGAGCCTAAAAGAAAAAAGCCGTCAGGTGGTTTTAAGCACTTGAATGCTTATTGCACTAACCTCACGGCTGCTGCAAGAGAAGGCAGACTTGACCGCATTATCGGAAGAGAGCGTGAAATGAGTCGAGTTATTCAGATAATGTCGCGCCGTTCTAAAAATAACCCTTGCCTTATCGGTGAACCCGGTGTTGGTAAAACTGCTATTGCCGAGGGCATAGCGTTGCGTATTGCAAACGGTGATGTTCCGGCAAAAATGATGGAGAAGGAGTTGCTCTTGCTTGATCTTACTGCACTTGTTGCTGGTACACAATTCAGAGGTCAGTTTGAGAGCAGAGTTAAAGGCCTTATAGCAGAAATCAAAACTGCCGGAAATATTATTCTGTTTATTGATGAACTTCACAATCTCGTCGGCACAGGAGATAACGAAGGCACTATGAATGCTGCTAATATCCTAAAACCGGCTCTTTCAAGAGGCGAGATACAGGTTATTGGTGCCACTACATTCAATGAATACAGAAAGCACATCGAAAAGGATGCTGCACTTGAACGCCGTTTTCAGCCGGTAACTGTGGAAGAGCCGTCGCTTGACGAGACCTTTGAAATGCTTAAAGGGGTTAAAAGCTATTATGAAGAACATCATAATGTAAAAGTAAGTGACTATATACTTCGCCAAGCTGTTGAACTATCAGAGCGTTATATCAATGATAGATTTATGCCCGATAAGGCTATCGATCTTCTTGATGAGGCTTGTGCTTGTGCCGGACTACGAAATGTAAATGCTGATAATTTTGCAAAGGCTATGATAAACATTAAGCGTTTATCTGCAGAGCGTGAAGATATTGAAACTGCTGAAACCATTGATTATGAAAAGCTTGCTATTGTGAAATCAGAGCTTGCCAAAGAGCTTGATAGTATTGAGGGAATCAGTGAAGATGATCTCAAGACAAATGTGGAATTTGAAGATATTGCCCATGTTATACAACTTTGGACCGGTATTCCTGCGGCAAAAATTCAGGCGAACGATTTGCGTAAGCTTGTTAATCTTTCTGATGCAATGCATTGTAAGATAATCGGTCAGGATGAGGCAATAGAGGTCATTTCTAATGCTGTGCGTCGTTCGCGCGTACAGATAAATGTAAAGCGTCGTCCCGCTTCCTTCATATTTGTAGGACCTACCGGCGTTGGTAAGACAGAGGTTGTTAAAGTCCTTGCAAATGAGCTGTTTGACACGCCTGAAACTCTTATTCGTCTTGATATGTCCGAGTTTATGGAAAAACATTCTGTATCGCGCATTATCGGTGCTCCTCCCGGATATGTTGGTTATGATGAGGCAGGTCAGTTAACAGAGAAAGTACGCAGAAAGCCTTATTCAGTACTCCTTTTCGATGAGATTGAAAAAGCTCATCCCGACGTTCTTAATATACTTCTTCAAATCCTTGATGACGGCAGAGTGACTGATGCCCACGGCAGAGTTGTCAATTTTGAGAATACTATAATTGTAATGACTTCAAATGCAGGATCGGAGAATAAAGAAAATATTATGGGCTTTGGAAAGTCAGGCTCAGAAATGGCAGCCGACAAAGCACATAAAGCACTTGAACAACTGCTTCGTCCCGAATTTTTAGGCCGTGTTGATGAGATTGTCGTGTTTAAGCCTTTACAGTTTGAATCACTAGTTAAAATTGCTGCACTTATGCTTAAAGATATTGAGCAACCTCTAAATAGCCGAGGTATAGAGCTTAAATATACTGATGAAGTTCTTGAGATTCTTGCAAAGTCTGCAGAAAACAAGCCCAGAGGTGCAAGAGAATTGCGTAATGCTATCCGCAGAAAAGTTGAGGACAAGATCACGGGAATAATGGTTGAACAGTTTGAAAATCCGCCTAAGGGTTTCGCGGCAACAGTAAAAGACGGACAAATTGATATTAATGCCATATGAAAATAAAATGAGATGTCATTTTGACATCTCATTTTTGTTTCAGTTTTACTTATTCACCAAGCTGTCTTGAAAGCCAGATTGAGCCTATATCCATAGCCTCGTATAATCCGTTTTTCTCGCTCTTTTTAATAATGCGCTTATCAGCAGCAAGACTGTTGTCAGTACGCATAAGATATACAGCAACTTTTTTTGCGGTACTGATATCGCCGCTTTTTTCAGACTCAATAATATCAAGCTTGATAACATATTCGTCAGACATATTGCCGTAGTAGATGGTATCTTTGCAGCGAACAAGCGGTTTACCCTTATATGTCAGATACTCTTTAACTTCGCTCATTAATATCATTCTCCTTGTAAAATTCTAAAATATAGTATAACATATGCCGATGGTTTTGTAAAGTCAGAATTTATCTTTTAATAATCTCATCGAGTTCAGAACACATATCAGTGCAACTCCAACATCTGCAAAGACAGCTATCCACATAGGAGCAAGACCTATTGCGCTAAGTATCAGTACCAGCAATTTTATACCGAGTGCAATTATAATATTTTGTACAACAATTGAGTGTGTTCTTTTTGCCAACTTAATGACTGACGGCACTTTACCAACATCATCATTCATAAGAACTATATCTGCGGCTTCAATAGCACTGTCTGAACCTATGCCACCCATTGCTATTCCAATATCAGCACTGATAAGTACGGGAGCATCATTAATTCCGTCACCAACAAAAACCGTCTTATGATTGCTTTGTATTTTTTTCATTATCTCTAGCTTGTTGTCAGGGAGCAGGGAGGAGTAATGATTATTTATACCAACAGCTTTACTTACAGCTTCTGCAGATCTTTCGTTGTCACCGGTCAGCATATAGGTTTTGCTGATATTTAGCCTTGATAACTCGTATATCAGTGTATCGGTGCCTGATTTTAACTTATCTGTAATTTCAATATAGCCTGCAAGCTCGCCGTTGATTCCGACAGCTATCATTCCGTTTGCTTTGCAGTTAATGTTATTTTGGTTCAAAAATCTGTTTGAGCCAACGATAATGGTTTTACCCTCATATTCTGCAAATACACCGCCGGATACCGTCTCATGTGAGTTATTGACTTTACTTGCATCTATAAATCGATCGTTCGCCGCAACTATTGACTTTGCTATAGGATGATTTGAGCAGCTTTCAGCAACAGCAGCATAGAACAATACATCGCTATCAGTGAAGTTGTTTTCAGGATACACTTTGTTTACTTTGAATTCACCGGTTGTGAGGGTTCCTGTTTTATCAAAAACAACAGCATCTATTCGATTCAAATGCTCAACATAGTTACCACCTTTGATCAAAATACCTTGTTTAGCGGCAGAACCGATGGCGCAAAAATACGAAAGCGGTATAGATAAAACAAGCGCACACGGGCAGGATACTACAAGAAAGGTGAGTGCTCTGTAAATCCAAACAGATGGTTGTCGTGTTATTAATGTTCCAATTACACCAAGTAGGAATGCAGCTAAAACAACGCACGGGGTGTATATTCTTGCAAATTTAGTAATAAATTTTTCGGGTTCTGCTTTTTGTGATGATGAGTTCTCAACAAGCTCGAGTATTCGTGCTACTGTACTTTCTCTGTAATGCTTCTGAACAATTACCGTGATAACGCCTCCGACATTTATACTGCCGGATAACACCTCATCGCCCACTGATTTCTCCATAGGAACTGATTCTCCGGTAAGAGCGGCTGTATCAAGACTGGTAGCTCCGCCGGAAATAATGCCGTCAAGCGGTATTTTTTCACCTGCAAGGATCCTTATTTGCTCACCTATCTCTACATGTTCAGGGGGTACAATAATTTCTTTACCTTCACGAATTACGCGCGCATTATCGGGCTTAATATTCATAAGAGATGTAATTGATCTTCTTGATTTAGCAACCGCCATGTCCTGAGCAGTCTCACCCACCTTATAGAAAACCATAACCCCCAATGCTTCAATACGTTCACCAATAATAAATGCACCTATACATGCAATTAGCATAAGTAGATTTTCATCAAAGAAATCAAAATTTTTGAGCTTTTTAAAAACATTAATGATACACTTACTGCTTACTGCAACACATCCGATGAGCTGCATCCAGAAATTAATACCTGACAACACCGGCAGATATGAAAGTACAAATACAATAATTCCTATGACCGATATTATTATATCAGTTTTATCAATGCCTGATTTTTCATCGTTTTTTTCATAAGTAACGGTTACATCCGGCTCAATAGAAACAACCGTGTTGATAACATTATTTTCATTGTTCTTGTTATATTCCTTATAGGTTACTTTAAGGGTTTTTAAAGTGAAATTCATCTCTGATCTATCAACAAAATTCAGCTTTTCAACAGACACTCTTATTTTTTCTGCACAATGTGCACAATCTAAATCACTCAAATAATATTTTCTTTCCATAACGATCACTCCGAAATATGCTCAATACCTTGATCAATAATATGTGTTACATGAGAATCGGCAAGGGAATAGTATGTGCTTTTGCCTTCTTTACGGTATTTTACAAGCCTTGATTGCTTTAAAACACGCAACTGATGCGACACAGATGATTTTGTCATATTGATTAGGTTTGCGATATCGCATACACACATTTCGTTGCTGCTTAATGCACACAGTATTTTTAATCTTGTACTGTCGCCGAATATCTTGAACAGGTCAGACAAATCATAGATAATGTCATCTTCGGGCATATGCTCTCTTGCGTGTTCGACCGATTCCATATGAATTACATTGCAATCGCAGAATTCATTACTCATTAATTTACACCTCGCTTTAAATATAACGGTTGAATAATTGTTCAACTGTTATTATTATATTCTTATATTTTCAATTGTCAAGAGTTTTTTATAAAATATTGTAGAATTATTTACATAAGCTAACAAATATTGTTCAATAAATTTCATAAGAATAGGAGTTGTAATCCATTCATT